>CAUBHZ010000031.1 GCA_958435885.1 uncultured Intestinimonas sp.
ACCGCGGGGGCGGCCCATGGCCGCCGCCTTCCGATTCTTTCTATTTATGAGGTATACGCTATGAACACCCGATTTCTCCCCGTCTCCAAAGCTGATATGAAGGACCTGGGCTGGGAGGACTATGACTTCCTCATCATCACCGGTGACGCCTATGTGGACCACCCCTCCTTCGGCCCGGCCATCATCTCCCGGGTGCTGGAGGCGGAGGGCTACCGGGTGGCCGTGATGGCCCAGCCCGACTGGAAGGACCCGGCGGCCTTCACCGCCCTGGGCCGCCCCCGGCTGGGGGTGATGCTCTCGGCGGGCAACATAGACTCCATGGTGGCCCACTACACCGTGGCCAAGCGCCGCCGCCACGACGACGCCTATTCCCCGGGAAAGCGGGCGGGTCTGCGTCCCGACCGGGCCACCATCGTCTACGCCAACCGGGTCCGGGAGGTCTTTGGGGACATCCCCCTGGTCATCGGCGGCCTGGAGGCCTCCCTCCGCCGCTTCGCCCATTACGACTACTGGGAGGACAAAGTCCGGCGGGCCATTATTTTTGACGCCCAGGCCGATCTGCTGGTCTACGGCATGGGGGAGCGGGCCACCCGGGAGATCGCCGCCCGGCTGGCCTCCGGCACCCCCATTTCTGAGATCACCGACGTGAAGGGCACCTGCTTCGTGGGCAGGAACCCGGGGGAGTGCGCCTATCCCATGGTGGAGGTCCCCTCCTTTGAGGAGGTGCGGGACGACAAGCGGGCTTATGCGCAAGCCAACATGGTGGAGTACAACGAGCACGACCCCATCGTGGGCAAGGCCATCCTCCAGCGCCACGGGGACCGGCTCCTCGTCTGCAATCCCCCCGCCATGCCCCTCACCACGGAGGAGCTGGACGCCGTCTTTGAGCTCCCCTACGTCCGGGAGCCCCACCCCATGTACGACGACATGGGGGGCGTCCCCGCCATCGAGGAGGTCCGCTTCTCCGTCATCCACAACCGGGGCTGCTTCGGCGCCTGCAACTTCTGTTCCCTGGCCTTCCACCAGGGGCGGATCATCTCCTCCCGCAGCCACGAGAGCGTCATCCGGGAGGTCACCGAGCTCACCAAGCACCCAGGCTTCAAGGGGTACATCCACGACGTGGGAGGACCCACCGCCAACTTCCGCCGCCCCGCCTGCAAAAAACAGATGAAGGCGGGGCTGTGCAAGAACCGGGCCTGCCTGTCCCCCACCGCCTGCCCCAACCTGGACGCCGACCACACCGATTACCTCATGCTCCTGCGGAAGCTCCGGGCCATCCCCGGGGTGAAGAAGGTCTTCATCCGCTCCGGCATCCGCTTCGACTACATGATGAAGGACCCCAGCGGGGAGTTCTTCGCCGAGCTGGTGAAGCACCACGTCTCCGGCCAGCTGAAGGTGGCTCCGGAGCACTGTGTCAACGGGGTGCTGGACGAGATGGGCAAGCCCCACATTGAGGTCTATGAAAAGTTCCGGCAGAAGTACGAGCGGCTCAACCAGAAGTACGGCAAGGAGCAGTACCTGGTGCCCTACCTCATGTCCTCCCACCCGGGCTGCACCCTCCAGGACGCTGTGAAGCTGGCCGAGTGGCTCAACAAGTCGGGCCGCCAGCCCGAGCAGGTCCAGGACTTCTATCCCACGCCGGGCACCCTCTCCACCTGCATGTACTATACCGGCCTGGACCCCCGGACCATGAAGCCGGTCTTTGTCCCCACCGACGCCCACCACAAGGCCATGCAGCGGGCCCTGATGCAGTGGAAGCGGCCGGAGAAGCGGCCTCTGGTGAAGGAGGCCCTGCGGGAGGCCCACCGGGAGGACCTGATCGGCTACGGGAAGGAGTGTCTCCTCCGGCCGGATCGGCCCGCCTGGACCGGCAAGCCGGGCACGCCCGCCAAGGGCAAGGCCCAGGGACGGAGCGGAAAGTCCCCCAAGCGGGAGGACCAGAAGCTCAAGCAGAAGGGCAAGCGGGTGGAGCACAACGACCCCCAGCCCAAGCGGAAGGCGGGCTGGGCCAAGCCCAAGGCCAAGAAGAACGCCAAGCCGGGGAAGGGCAGAAAATAAGAAAAACAAAGGGCGCGGAAAACTTTTCCGCGCCCTTTGCCGTCTAATGGGCATCTTGAGATCGAGAGGTGACCTATGGAACTGCGGTACAATCTGACCCAGCAGGACTTCAAGGGGGGGCTCCTCCTCCACGAAAAACGGCTCAAGGGGCCGCTGACCGTGATCCGGAAGGTGGAGTGGTTCTTTTTCCTGGCCCTGGCCCTGTTCAGCGTTGTGATGCTGGTCATGCTGGCGACCATCCTGGCCGTCGGACAGTGGGAGGAGGACTACGGCACGGTGCTCGGCCTGGCCGTGGTCACGCTGGCGGGCTCCCTGGCCTTCCTGTGGGTGCTCTCCGCCCGGCGGCGGGCCTTCTACGGAGCCCGGCTGATGGCGGGGGAGGGGGGCTTCTTCGGACCCCGGACTCTGTGCCTCACCCGGGAGGGGGTGGCCGTCACCTTCGGTGTGGGCCGGCGGGTGGAGCCCTATGACGCCCTCGTTGAGGTGTGGGAGAAAAAGGGCTATGTTATGCTTTACCTCAAACGGGGCATCTGGGAGGTGGTGCCTCCCTGTGCCTTCTCCGGGGCGGAGGAGCGGGCGGCCTTCCTCACCGCCCTGACCGAGGCCCGGCAGGGCCGGCTCCCCCGGGCGGCGGGGGAGGAGGCGGTACTCCCGCCGGAGCCCAATGAGGAGGACGCCGCCTTCACCCTCCGCTATGCCTGGACGCCGGAGACCCTGCGCCCCGTCCTCCTGCGGGCCAACCTGGCCTTCCTCCGCACCCGTCTCTTCTGGCGGCCTGCGGCGGTGGTGGCGGCTGTCCTCTCTGTTCCCGTGCTGGTGTCGGGTGTCCTGACCCTCATCGGCACCCTCACCGCCCACCCGCCGGCGCAGCCCAGTGAGATCGTCAGCGCCGTCGGTATCCTGGTCATTGGCCTGTGCCTGTGCTCCATCTGGTTGAACTTCGTCCCCGCCTTTATGGCCTGGGCCATCCGGCGGCAGGAGAAAAAGGACGCCTTCCGCGAGCTGCTGGAGGGGCCCATCACCGATGTCATCGGCCCCGATGGGGTGGACAGCCTGCGGCCCGGGGAGCGGGAGCGCACCCTGTGGAGACAGATCGGCGGCGTAAAGTCGGCGGACTGGGGACTGGTCCTCTTCCGCCGGGACCGGAAGATGCTCCTCTTCCCGGCGGAGGCCTTTGCCGACCGGGCGGAGCAGGAGCGGGCGGCGGAATATGCCCGGGGACAGCTCCGGTAAGGGTATAAAGACGCCGCGAAATGGAAAAAACAGCGTGGAACACCACATTGATCCCGTGGGTTCCACGCTGTTTTTGGTTCAGCGCTTGCCGGTCAGCGTATCGCCAGCCTTCTCGATGGCCCGGCCGGTGTCCTCCGCCGCGTCCTTGACCGCGTCGCCGGCGTCCTTGGCGGCGTCCTCCGCCGTGTTCTTGGCCTCGTCCATGGCGTTCTTCACGTCCTCGCCGATGCCGTGCTCGTCCTCGGTGCGGCCGTCGCCGTCCAGGTCCACCTGACCGTCCTCACCGGCGTGATAGTTGTCGGTCTCCTCCGGCATGGCGCTGGTGGACGGCGTCTGGCTGGTGGTCGGGCTCTCCGAGGGGATCACCGTGGTGTTGGGCGTGGGCGACACCTTGGGCTGCCCGGAGCAGCCCGCCGCGACCAGGAGCAGCGCCAGAGCGCAGATCAGCACAAGATAGGGTCTTTTCATGTCCTTGCCTCCGCATCGTCAAAGTCAGGTTCCCAACCGCCTTTAGTGTGTGCGGAAGCGTCCGGTCTAGCCCCGGAAAAATTTTTGAAAAATCAAAAATAACACTTGCATTTTCCAGGGGATTCTGCTATACTCCAATCAGTAACAGGAATAATTACTGATTAGAGGGAAGTGAGTTATGACTGGCAAGCGTTATTCCAAGCAGCGGGAGCTCATCTATCAATGCCTGATGGATACCCACGAGCACCCCACTGCCGAGATGCTCTATCAATGGCTCAAGCCGGAAAATCCCAGCCTGAGCCTGGGCACGGTATACCGGAACCTGAATCTGCTGGCAGAGGAAGGACTGGTCACCCGGATGCCCTTCCCCATTGAGCGGTACGACGCCAATACCCAGCCGCATTCCCACTTCCGCTGCCGGAAGTGCGGAGCGGTCTACGACCTGGAGGGCGTGGAATATGACGCGTCCCTGGATGAAAAGGTGGGTGTCCTCAGCGGACACCAGGTGGACCGCCATGATCTGGTCTTTTCCGGCGTCTGTACCCATTGCGCCACGCGGCACTGAGAGCCGCAGGATTATGTCCCGTTCGTCCGCGGAAGGCGGACCCGATGATAGAAAAAATGAAAAATTGGAGGTCAAAACGTATGGAACTCAAGCTGTATCGTTGTGCTCACTGCGGCAATATCGTGTTCAAGGTCGTGGATAAGGGCGTGCCCCTGATGTGCTGCGGCCAGAAGATGGAGGAGCTGGTCCCCAACACCACCGACGGCGCCCTGGAGAAGCACGTTCCCCAGGTCACCCGCGACGGCAACCACGTCACCGTCCAGGTGGGCTCCACCATCCACCCCATGCTGGAGGAGCACTATATCCAGTTCATCGCCGCCGTCAGCGGCAATAAGGTCACCTTCCAGCTTCCCAAGCCCGGCGATGAGCCTGTGCTGAAGACCGGCGGCGCCGAGCCTGTCACCGCCTACGAGTACTGCAACCTCCACGGCTACTGGAAGGGCCAGGAGTAAGCCAATCCACCTGAAAAGAGCCGCCGGGCGGCTCACGACCCCGTCCAATTTCTGATGAATTGAAAGGAGTTTTTTACGATGGAACTGAAGGGCAGCAAGACCGAAGCCAACCTCTGGAAAGCTTTTGCCGGAGAGTCCATGGCTCGCAATAAATACACCTACTTCGCCAGCACCGCCCGCAAGGAGGGCTATGAGCAGATCGCCGCCATCTTCGAGGAGACCGCCGGCAACGAGAAGGAGCATGCCAAGCTGTGGTTCAAGGCCCTCAGCGGCATCGGCGACACCGCCGCCAACCTCCTGGCCGCCGCCGAGGGCGAGCACGAGGAGTGGACCGAGATGTACAAGGAGATGGCCGAGACCGCCCGCGAGGAGGGCTTCCACGCTCTGGCCGACGCCTTCGACGCCGTGGGCAAGATCGAGAAGAGCCACGAGGAGCGCTATGTGAAGTTGGCTGAGAACCTCTCCAACAGCGAGGTCTTCAAGCGCGCCCAGGTCAAGGTCTGGTACTGCCGCAACTGCGGCCACCTGGAGTACGGCACCGAGGCTCCCAAGGTTTGCCCCGTGTGCGGCCATCCCCAGGCCTACTTCGAGATCAAGGCTGAGAACTACTAAGCAAATGTGTAAAAACAGCGCCCGCTCATCAGAGCGGGCGCTGTTTTTGTCTATGCTTCCGTCAGGGAGAAGCCCTCCATGGAGGTGGTCAGGAGCTGATACCACGCCGCTTCGTCCAGGACCTCGCCATGAGCCGGACTGACCCACAGGATGCCGGCCTCCAGTTCCTCCAGACCTTCAAAATGGGTCCGGGCCAGCTCCTCATAGGTCGTTTGGTCAATGTAGTTTCCATACAGGTCCCAGCGGTCCCGGGTGACGGCGTCTCCGTAGGTGGCCTTTTCGCAGCCCAGAAGGATGCCCTCCGCCCCATCCTGGTTCAGGGAAAAGGCCAGCAGGGTGCTGAAGGTGCCGTACCAGCTGTCGGCGTTTGAGATGGTGTCCTCATAGATATAATAGTAGGCGCCGTTGTCCCTGTCCCGGTAGACGGAGTATTGCTGAGGCCCGTCATCCAGCTCCCAGTGGGGCAGCAGCAGCGGACCGGCGGCGATGGGACCGCCGTGGGAGAGGGCCTCCAGAGCGTCCTCGGCGGTGAGGGATCTGCCCAGCCCCACCCGGGTGAAGGGCGGATGGAGGGGGTCGGCCTCAAAAATGGCGGTGGTGGTGAAGTGTCCGGTGCCCTCGTCCAGAGCGGTGATGAGCTCCCAGTTGCCGTCCTGGTCCAGGTCGGTGACGGCATAGCCCCGCCAGCCGCGGTCATCCGGGAGCTGCCAGGCGTCAGGGTCGGCGGCGAAGGCGGCGATTTGCCGTTGGGCCTCGGTCTGCGGCTCCGGCGAGCCCTCCGGGGATGCGGAGACCCCAGGCGCCGTGGCGGACGGCGGCAGGCTGCCGGCGGGGGCAGAGGGGCCGCAGCCGCTCAGGACCAGTACCGAAGAGGCCAGAAGATACGGGATCACAGATCGTTTCATCGCATTTCCTCCCTGAGATCATACTTGTGCGGCTGAAAAAAGGATAGCACAGGGGAGAGGGATATTCCTTACGATTTCTTGAATTTTTCAGAGGACGGCTCCCCGGGCGGCGGAAAATGCGATTGTCAATTTTCTCCGAATGTGATATGTTAATACGTATCAACATCACCATATCATAGGAGGCAACGCTATGCCAGAAGAGATCGCGGCCGGGATCTACCGGATTCCGGTGCCCCTGGTGGGCAATCCGCTCAAGGAGCTCAACGCCTACCTCCTGAAGGGAGAGGACGGGAATCTGCTCATCGATACCGGCTTCCGCCAGCCGGCCTGCCGGGAGGCTCTGTTCTCCAGCCTGCGGGAGCTGGGCGTCCGCCGGGGAGAGACGGAAGTGCTGCTCACCCACCTCCACTCCGACCACTCCGGCCTGGCGCCGGAGGCCGCGGGGGAGCGGACCATCTATATGAGCGAGGTGGACCGGCCCCACCTGGACGACCGGGCCTATGGGGAAAAGCACTGGGAGCGCATGAACGAGCGGTTCCGGACGGAGGGCTTTCCCCGGCACCTGCTGGCCCGGATGAGTGAGACCAACCCGGCCCGGTCCATGGCGCCGCCGTCCGGCGGGCACTATCAGGGCCTGGCCGACGGTCAGATCCTGGAGAGGGGCGGCTGCCGCATCCAGTGTCTGCTCATGCCCGGCCACACGCCGGGGCAGATGTGCTACTGGCTGCCGGAGCGTGGCATCCTCTTCACCGGGGACCACGTGCTCTTCGACATCACGCCCAATATCACGTTCTGGCCCGTCATGGCGGACGCCCTGGGGTCCTATCTGGAGAGCCTCAAAAAGATCCGCGCCTACGACCCGGAGCTTACCCTGCCCGGCCACCGGAAGAGCGGGGACCTGAAGACGCGGGTGGACGAACTCCTCTGCCACCACCAGCGGCGGCTGGAGGAGGCCCTGAATGTGGTGAAGGCCCATCCGGGCCGGGGCGCCTATGAGCTGGCCGGCCATATGACCTGGAAGATCCGGGCCAGCTCCTGGGCGGACTTCCCGGTGGCACAGAAGTGGTTCGCCGTGGGCGAGTGCATGTCCCACCTGGACCACCTGATCGTCCTGGGCCGGCTCCGCCGGGAGACGGTGGACGGCAAGGCGGCCTACTATGCCATTTGATGTGAAAGAAACGAGAGGAATGACAACATGGAACAGGCAAAGGTATATTTTTCCGATCTGAGAGCCCCCATGGGCACCAATCTGCTCAAGAAGCTGGAAAAGCTCATCCGCACCGCCGGTATTGGCGGGATCGATATGGAGAAGAAGCTAGTGGCCATCAAGATCCACTTCGGTGAGCCGGGCAACCTCTCCTACCTCCGGCCCAACTACGCCAAGGTGGTGGCCGATGTGGTCAAGTCCCTGGGGGGCGTGCCCTTCCTCACCGACTGCAACACCCTCTATGTGGGCCGCCGGAAGAACGCCCTGGAGCATATGGACGCCGCCTATGAAAACGGCTTCTCCCCCTTCTCCACCGGCTGCCAGATCATCATCGGCGACGGCCTCAAGGGTACCGACGACGTGGAGGTGCCCGTGGAGGGAGCTGAGTATATCCAGACCGCCAAGATCGGCCGGGCCATCATGGACGCCGATGTCTTCATCAGCCTGAGCCACTTCAAGGGCCACGAGGCCACCGGCTTCGGCGGCGCCCTGAAGAACATCGGCATGGGCTGCGGCTCCCGCCGGGGCAAGATGGAGCAGCACAACTCCGGCAAGCCGGAGGTCCGCCAGAAGAAGTGTGTGGGCTGCCGCCAGTGCGCCAAGCAGTGCGGCCAGGACGCCATCTCCTACGGCGAGGACCGGAAGGCCTTCATCGACCAGAACAAGTGCGTGGGCTGCGGCCGCTGCCTGGGTGCCTGCAACTTCGACGCCATCGTCAACCGGAACGCCAGCGCCAACGACGACCTGAACCGCAAGATGGCCGAGTACGCCAAGGGCGTGGTGGACGGCCGTCCCCAGTTCCACATCAGCCTGGTCATGGACGTCTCCCCCTTCTGCGACTGCCACGCCGAGAACGACATCCCCATCATCCCCGACGTGGGCATGTTCGCCTCCTTTGACCCGGTGGCGCTGGACCAGGCCTGCGCCGACGCCTGCCTGCGCCAGCCCGTCATGCCCGGCAGCCGCCTGGACGAGTACCTCCACACCGAGGGCTGCGAGGACCACCACGACCACTTCTGCAACAACTTCCCCGAGACCAACTGGCGTTCCTGCCTGGAGCACGCCGAAAAGATCGGTCTGGGCACCCGCTCCTATGAGCTCATCGAAGTGAAATAAGCCGTCAAAGCAAGAAAGGATGTTATCTATGGACGTGAAGGAGATCCTGAAGCACTGTGACCACACCCTCCTGAAGCAGGAGTCCACCTGGGCGCAGATCAAGGAGATCTGCGACGACGGAATGAAGTACCACTGCGCCTCTGTGTGCATTCCCGCCTCCTATGTGCACCAGGCCGCCGAGTACGTGGGCAACGACCTGAAGATCTGCACCGTCATCGGCTTCCCCAACGGCTACTCCACCACCGCCGTGAAGGTCTTCGAGACCGAGGACGCCATCCGCAACGGCGCCGACGAGATCGACATGGTCATCAATATCGGCTGGGTGAAGGACCAGAAGTGGGACGATCTGCTGGGCGAGATGAAGGCCGTGAAGGAGAGCTGCCAGGGCCGCATCCTCAAGGTCATCGTGGAGGCCTGCCTCCTCACCGAGGAGGAGAAGATCAAGCTGTGCGAGCTGGTCACCGCCTCCGGCGCCGACTATATCAAGACCTCCACCGGCTTCTCCACCGGCGGCGCCACCCGTGAGGACGTGGCCCTCATGGTGAAGCACGTGGGTCCCGGCGTGAAGGTCAAGGCGGCCGGCGGCATCACCAGCCTGAAGGACGCCGAGAATTTCCTGGCCCTGGGCGCGGATCGCCTGGGCACCTCCCGGATCGTCAAGCTGGTGAAGGGCCAGCAGGGTGAGGGGTATTGACCGACGCATCTTTTGAACGCAGGGCGGACCGCCGGAGGGGCGGTCCGCCCTCTTTTTGTGTGGAGGATCGTCTGTTTTCACAGCTTTATCGGTGCCGCACCGTACATTTAACACTTTTGTAACAAAACCGTAAACTTTCTTTGACAATCGCGAAATTTCGGTTGCGCTCTGGTAAAATGTGCGATATAATAAGCCCGTGCTCGGGGGAATGGACCATTTTCGAAGATGTCTAGGCCATACCGGGCATTGATTTTGAAAGGAAGGTAGATCAGCTTGAAGAATTTTAAGAAACTTTCCGCTCTTGTTCTGGCTGGTGCCATGGTGTTCTCCCTGGCCGCCTGCGGCGGCGGAAACGCCTCCACTCCCGCCCCCGAGACCACCACTCCCGCTGAGAGCGGCGCCCCCGCCGAGACCACTCCCGCTACCGATATGAAGGTGGCCATGATCACCGACTACGGCGATATCACTGACCAGTCCTTCAACCAGACCACCTACGAGGCCTGCAACGAGTTCTGCACCGCCAACAGCGTGGACTTCACCTACTACAAGCCCGCCGGCGACTCCACCGCCGAGCGTGTGGCCATGGTGGACGCCGCCGTGGCCGAGGGCTACAACGTGGTCGTGATGCCCGGCTACGCCTTCGCCGAGACCATCAAGGAGACCGCTGAGATGTATCCCGACGTCACCTTCATCGCTCTGGACGTGGGCGAGTCTGACCTGGGTGCCGACTACACCGTGCCCTCCAACGTCTACTGCGCCGTGTACCAGGAAGAGCTGTGCGGCTACATGGCCGGCTACGCCGCTGTGAAGCTGGGCTACACTCACCTGGGCTTCCTGGGCGGCATGGCTGTCCCCGCTGTGCAGCGCTACGGCTACGGCTTCGTGCAGGGCGCTGACGCCGCCGCCGCCGATCTGGGCAACGGCGCCGACGTGACCGTGGAGTACGTCTACGGCAACCAGTTCTTCGGCGATGCCGACATCACCGCTTACATGGACAACTGGTATCAGACTCAGGGTGTTGAGGTCGTCTTCGCCTGCGGCGGCGGCATCTACACCTCCGCTGCCGAGGCCGCTGCCAAGGTGGGCGGCAAGGTCATCGGCGTGGACGTAGACCAGGCTGCCATCATCGACGCCTACGGTGAGGGCATGACCGTGACCTCCGCCATGAAGGGCCTGGCCAACACCACCAAGCACCTCCTCCAGGAGGTCATGGACGGCAACTTTGCCAACTACGGCGGCCAGATCGAGACCCTGGGCCTGGTGTCCGGTGACGATCCCACCGCCAACTACGTCCAGCTGCCCATGGAGTCCACCCAGTGGAGCGACTCCTTCACTCAGGACGACTACAAGGCTATGGTGGCCGGTATGTACGACGGCACCATCACCGTCTCCATCGACGTGTCCGTGGCTGCTGCTGATTACGCCACCGTCATCACCGTCAAC
>CAUBHZ010000032.1 GCA_958435885.1 uncultured Intestinimonas sp.
ACAAAATTCCATAGCCCAGATAGCCCATGCCGGTGATGAGCCCGGCCCCCATGGCCACAAACAGCGCCCCGATCTCCCGGGCGGAGCCGGGGGCGGAACGGAAGCGCACCAGGTTGAATGCGCCGGCCACCGCCACGCCGGTGCCCACATTGCCGTTGACCATCATAATGACCACACATACCACAGCGGGCAGAATGGCCAGTGTAACCATCAGACTGCGGCTGAACCGGGAGCGCCACATGGCCATGCCGCACAGCAGCAGCCCCAGCAGCAGGGAGACCCCCACGCACAGCAGGAAGTCGCCGGGGGCGATGGTATCGGTGAGGGACGTATCAAACAGTCCACGAAATAAGGTATCAAGCATATTTTCGTTCTCCTCTCCGGCTGCTCAGCAGGATATCCCCATAGGCCGTTCCGTATTTGGAAAAAGATGTTTTATAGATTTGCTGCTCCGACAGCACATGGGCCATCCAGAGGGGAAGCCCTCCGGCCACCTTCAGTTCCATCAGCACCTGATTGGGGGCGAGAATGGGAATGCCCCAGGTGTCCGAATCCAGGGTCAGCTCTTCCCGGCGGTAGCGAATTTGTGAGTCAAAGGTCACCCGAAAGTCCTCATCCTCCACACCGCGGAAGGAATCCCGCTCGTAGGAGAGAAACACGGCAGGACGCAAGGTTTTATAAAAGTCCGCGGCATAGGCCAGCTCCGCCCCGATCTGGTTGTCCGGCCAGAGCTCTGTCCCCTCGACACACCCCAACGCCTGATCCTGGGGCATGAAGATCCGCCGCTTATACACCACGGAGCGGTACTTCTTTTTCAGCTCCACAAAGACTTTTTCCCCCTCGCCGGCACGGCCATAGCTGCGGATCCGCAGCTTCTCCTTATAGACCGGTTTTTCCAGACTGCGGCGGATCAGGCGAAAGTCCGGCGTGTCCAGGTACAGGTTTCGGATGGAGCTGTGGCTGTATTCGTCCGGCACCATATGGGGCGCCATGGCAGTCAGTACGGCCTGCAGCTGGCGGACATCCAACAAATACTTATATTCGTACCGCTGAAAGATCATCTGATTCTTCATTGGCGGGCCCTCCTTTTCGAAAGATTGTAAAGTCAGTGTAAAAACCAAACCATAACTGGACTTTAAAGTGGCGGTATTTTTTTGTGAACAAATTTTGAGTGGAAAGTCTTTTTTACAAAAGAGATGACAGCTTTTGTGACCTATGCTATGATTTTAATTAAAGTTAAGGCGGCAGCGATACACTGTCTCTACGATAGTAAACAGAGAGAAGGCGATACCATGCGAATTTTACTGGCGGAGGATGAGCGTTCCCTGTCCAGAGCGGTGTCCGCTCTGCTGGAGAAGAACAACTACTCCGTGGACGCGGTATACGATGGCCAGGAAGCCCTGGATTTTCTGGATGGCGGCAACTACGACGCCTTGATTTTGGATATTATGATGCCTAAGCTGGACGGACTGGAGGTATTGCGGCGGCTACGGCAAAAGGGCGATTCCATTCCGGTGCTGATGCTCACCGCCAAGTCGGAGGTGGAGGACAAGGTGACCGGCCTGGACATGGGAGCCAATGACTACCTGACAAAGCCCTTTTCCACTGCCGAGCTCATGGCCCGTATCCGTGCCATGACCCGCAGCCAGACCGGAAATCAGGTGACCAGCCGCCTTACCCTGGGCAACATCACCCTGGATCAGGCCACCTTCGAACTCTCCTCTCCCCACGGCAGCTTCCGCCTGGCCAACAAGGAGTACCAGATGATGGAACTGCTGCTCCGCAATCCCCGGCAGCTCATTCCCACCGAGCGGTTCCTGGAACGGATCTGGGGCTATGACAGTGAGGTGGAGCTGAATGTGGTGTGGGTGTACATCTCCTACCTGCGGAAAAAGCTTACGGCCCTGAAGGCAGATATTCAGATCAAAGCCACTCGGAATGCCGGGTATTCCCTGGAGGAACGGGCATGATCAAACGCCTTCGACGCAAGCTCATCGTTGCCTGCATGGTGTCCCTGGCCATTGTCCTCACCGTGATTCTGGGGGGCGTAAACCTCATGAGCTATCATAAGGTGGTCTCCGACGCGGACACCGTTCTTGCCCTGCTGGACGACAATGGCGGTGCTTTTCCCAAGAACCCCGGCAGACAGCAGGAACCGTCGGTGGGAGATATTTTGCCGGATGACGTGCCCGTGGGAAAAAGAAACCCATTTGGGCAACGAGTCATGTCCCCGGAGACTCCCTATGAATCCCGCTTTTTCTCTGTGCTGCTGGGCGAAGACGGTCAGGTACTTCGGATTGATACCGGGCAAATTGCCGCAGTGGATGAAGAGGAAGCGGTGGTTTATGCCCAGAATGTTTTTGACTCTGGCCGGAGCTCCGGTTTTTCAGGGGATTACCGCTATCTCCTGTGCGAGGATACGCAAGGCAGCCTGATCATCTTCCTGGACTGCGGCCGAAGTCTCTCCTCGTTCCGGATGACGCTGCTGGCCAGTGTGCTGCTGGCCCTGCTGGGACTGTTGTCGGTTCTGGTACTGCTGCTGTTTTTGTCCAAGCGCATCGTCCGTCCAGTGGCGGAGAGCTATGAAAAGCAAAAGCAGTTTATTACCGACGCCGGGCACGAACTGAAGACCCCCATGACCATCATCAGCGCCGACGCCGATTTGGCAGAGATGGAATGTGGGGAAAATCAGTGGATCTCCGACATCCGCCGCCAGGCCCAACGGCTGACCGGCCTGACCAATGATCTCATCTACCTCTCCCGCATGGAGGAGGAGCAGCCCAGGCTCCAGCTCATCGATTTTCCCCTCTCCGATGTAACCGAGGAGATGGCCCGGTCTTTCCAGGCCCTTGCCAGAAGTCAGGAGAAGGAATTATCCCTTCATATCCAGCCCATGCTTTCTTTTATGGGGGATGAGAAGGCCATCCGGCAGCTGTTGTCCATTCTGCTGGACAATGCGTTAAAGTATTCTCCCGCCGGCGGACGGCTGGAGCTTGGACTGGAGAAGCAGGGAAAAACCATCGTCCTTACGTTGTCCAATCCCTCCGCCCAGCCCATTGAGCAGGACAAGCTTTCCCATCTCTTTGACCGCTTTTACCGCACGGATCAGTCCCGCAGCAGCCAGACCGGTGGGTATGGTCTGGGACTGTCCATTGCCAAGAGCATCGTACTGGCTCATAAGGGGAAGATCCGGGCGGAAAGTCCGGATGGACGGACTTTAATTTTTAAAATCTATTTATCTGCGTGATTTTTAATTATAATTATGGTTGCGCTTTTATCCTAAAGGCAGAAGCACACAGCAATCCCCATCAGAAAGGAGCCTGCCTTATGGATTACAGGAATGACTGGAGCACATATCCCGAAACGGAAGAAACCTTACCCCAGCAGATTCCCCCGCAAAGAAGACGGCTGCATCGCAAGCAACCAGGCCCATTCAAGCGCCTGATGTCTCTGGCGCTCAGCGCCGCCCTGTTTGGGGGCATCTCTGCCGGAACCTTCTATGGTGTCGGCCAACTATTCCCGGAGGAGACCAGCCTTGTTGCGGCGGAAAACCTTTCCTCCAGTGGAGCGGTGCTGACCAGCCTGGCCAGCACCTCCTACTCCTCCACCCGATACGGCATGGATGTATCGGACATTGCCGCCGCCGCTTTGCCCAGCGTGGTGGCTATCACCAATATTTCTGTACAGGAAGTCCAGAGCTTTTTTAATCGCTTCGGGCCAAACGGCGCCGGCCAGACACAGTTGGAGGAGACGACCAGCTGCGGTTCCGGCATCATCATTGCCAACGACGGCACTTATCTTTATATTGTGACCAATGCCCATGTGGTGGAGGACGCCACCACCCTGTCTGTAAGTTTCGTAGATAATTCTGTCTACGAGGCCCAGCTGTGCGGCGCCGATGAGGAAGTTGACCTGGCGGTACTGAAGATTGCATTGTCCGACCTGTCCTCCGATACGCTCTCACAAATCGCGGTCATTGCCGTGGGCGACTCGGACGCCCTGGAGGTGGGCGAGCAGGTGGTGGCCATCGGCAACGCCCTGGGCTATGGACAGTCTGTCACCACCGGTATTGTCAGCGCACTGAACCGCAGCCTGACCAATGAAAGCGGAACGACCTCCACCTATGTTCAAACAGACGCCGCCATCAACCCGGGCAACAGCGGCGGCGCCCTGTTGAATCTGGACGGTGAGCTGATTGGGATCAACACCGCCAAACTGTCGGATACAGATGTAGAGGGCATGGGCTATGCGATTCCCATTTCCGATGTAGGTGAGCTGATCGCCCAGTTGATGACGCAGACCGCCGAAACGGAAGCCACGGAAACCAGCAGTTCCCAGCAGTCTGCCTGGAGTGCGCCTGCCTGGAGGGATAAGCGGACTTCCGGTTAATGGTAGCTGCAATGACATGGCTTCACAAAGAGATATGGATGCAATCGAATGGATAAGCAGATAAAAAGAAAAACAACATGGTTGTTGTGCATTGGACTTGTCATTCTTATTGGTGTATTTGCCAGTGGCATATATCTGTTTAACACCATTTTTCCAAAAGCCGGGCCAATCAGCATACCGCAATCGGAGGATATTGTATCGGTATCCATCAGTCATAGTGACTCCGATCAGACAGTCTTGCTGCGTGAAGAAGATATGGAACAACTATTGGACTATCTCAGCGAAGGTAAAGCCACTCGGCAAACTGCAATGGATGATCACCCCACAGAAAGAACATACTACGGCATATCAGTCCAGACCGATACCAGGGAATATCGCTATTTCATTTATGAGAAAGGTGGACAGATTTACATTGAAGTCCCCTATGATGGAATATACGAAACACAAACGGAACTGTTTGACCTTGTATGCACATACCATCAAGAGACCTGACATACGCACTGCATGACTTACTCCAAACATACTGATAACCAGCAAATCAAGGCTCTTACTGGGTCAACGCACGGGTCTGGCCTTCTTTCTATCTGTAATCGTTTCTTGTCTTTGATAACAGTGTACTAAAAATATCTCATACAAAGTTAGATGAGGGTACTTTGAGATGCCCTGCCTGAGATTCAGTTCTTGGATGATGTCGCGTCAATGAAAGGAGAACCGTGATATTCGCTTGGAAGCTCTGAACCTTCGGCTATAAAATTCCTTGCTTAATTCCGCTTTATGAGTTACAATCCAAGCAGTCAGACACACGAAAAACGCTCCCCGTCCCTGTCGGCGCAAGACGCCGGCAAGGGCTGGGGAGCGTTTTTGACCACAGAACCCACCACACACCGTTCCGGGCCACACGGAAACAGCATGGACAAAGAGGCCCAAAGAGAACGGCGAACGAAGCGGAAACGGCTAAAAATAACCGGAAACACTCGAAAAAAGTTTCCGGGGCTGGTTCGCATTGTGGGGGTCGTCGGTTCGAATCCGATCAGGTCCACCAAAATGAAAGGACATCCGAAAGGATGTCCTTTTTGTTTTGGTGTTCCACCGCCCGGAGTGCGGCTCTATCTTTCAGTTTTCATCACTTTTTAGACGAATCCCTCCTCCCCTCCATTTTTCTTGCGGGACCGTATGATTCGATGTATACTAACGGAAACGGGCCGTCGGATGGGCCCCATCAAAGGAAAGGATACAGAAGTGTGTTCTGTAGCGAAAAACCATGACGACGATCAAAGACATCGCCCGCCACGTCGGTGTATCACCCAGCACGGTGTCCATTGTGCTGTCCGGCAAGGGCAACGACCGAAACATCAGCAAGGCCACCCAGGAGATGGTCTTCGCCGCGGCGGAGGAGCTGGCCTATGTGCCGAACCTCTCCTCCAAAAAACTGCGGGCCCGGGAGAGCGGCACCATCACCATCGAGCTCTACTGGGGGAGCACCGAGGGCATCGAGCTGCTGAACATCTTCCTGCGGGGTTTTGAGCAGTTCCGGGGCGCCGGCAGACGTCACACCGAACTGCTCATCAACATATACGAGCCCGGAACCCTCTCGGCCAACAACGCCCTTCAGTCCGCCATGAACTGCAACGTAGCCATCGTCGCCAACCCCTCGGAGGAGGACCTGCGCTACCTCAATGCCATCGAGCCCGCCGTGCCGGTCATCCTCTACAACTGCGCCTCCGACCGGTACAGCACCGCCCGGCTGGACGACGACGCGGTGGGCACCACCGCCGCCGAATACTTGTACGGCCTGGGCCACCGTTCGGCGGCCCTCATCACCTTCCAGCACCTGCTGCCCGGCATGAAGGCGAGAAATGACGCCTTTCTCCGGGAGTGTGCCCGGGTAGGCATCCGGGTAGAGGCACAGGATATCTACCGGGTGAGCGCAAACCCCTACGCTTCCATCTTCGAAGCGGAGCGGTTCCGGCTGCGGGAGGGCGGCCCCACGGTGCTGGTGATCTCCTCGGAGAAGATCGCGGTGGGCTTCTGCATGGAGTTTGCCCGGCGTGGGATCCGGGTACCGGAGGACATCCAGATCCTCTGCTGCAGCATCGGGGAGATGGAACCCTATCTGAACACCCCTACCCCCATCTCTGAGATCCAGCTGCCGGTCATCCGCCTGGCGGAGGAGGCCATGCACATGGCGGTGGAACTCTCCCAAAACCAGAAACAGAAGCGGGAGGTCTTTCTGCGGGCCCCTCTGGTTCCCCGTGCCTCCACACGGCCTCTGTGACAATATGATGCACTTTTGACAAAAAGATATTGACACCCAGCGGCAAGAGTGGTACATTGTATATAGTACAACGTTATACCAAATTTAAGGCATATGTGTTTCCCTCCGTGGGTACACGGCAATATCGCTGTGCTGATTTATTTTTTACATAGTACAACGTTGTACCAACAAAAAGGAGGTAAACAGATGAGCAACTGGAAGGAAGGAAAAATGGAGATCGTTCCCGGCGCGTATGTCTATGTCACCAACGGCGGCTATGGGATGAACACGCCCGGCATCATCGTGGGCGATCACTGCGGGCTGGCCATCGACACGGCGCCCGGCGTGGCCCTCACGGCGGAGTTTGCCAAGGAGGTCCGCAAGGAGATCCACGGCAAGCCCATCCGCTACCTGACCTACACCCACACCCACCCCGACCACGTGTTCGGCGCGGCCGCCTATCCCGACGCCGTGGTGGTGGGTCCCCGGGCAGTCCAGGACAGCTTCAACGAGCGGAAGATCACCCCCGGCGCCCACGAGTGGCCGGTGGACGTGACCGGCGGCGAGGCCCGGGACCTGGACGTGCTCTTTGACGGAAAGACCCTGACCATCGATCTGGGCAACCGCACGGCGGAGCTCATCTGCTTCGGGAACTGCCACCATGACTGCGACACCGTGGTCTACATCCCCGACTGCAAGGTGCTCTACTGCGGTGACCTGTTCTACAACTACGTCTGGCCCGACGGCGCCAAGAGCAACGTCCCCAACTGGCTCAAGGCCCTGGAGGAGATCAAGCAGATGGATGTGGAGTACTACGTGCCGGGCCACGGCCCCGTGGCCAACCGGGCGGAGTTCCTCAAGTTCTGCGAGTGCCTGCAGCTGCTCTATGACGAGACCGTAAAGGGCTTCAAGGCCGGCAAGCACCCCCGGGAGATCTCCCGCACCATGAACCAGGGCGACTTCGCCTCCTGGGATCAGACCCACCGCCGCATCAATGTCTGCGATCTGATCTACCGGGTGCTCCAGGGCAAGGACACCGTACATCATTTCTGTGAGTGGGACATCAACGCCGAGGTGGACCGGGTCCGTCACTCGGTCAACGACTTTGGCCCCCATCACCGCATCATGACCGAGATCAAGCCTGAGATGGACCCGGAGACCTGGGTCGAGGCAGACCACAGAGTGGAGGAATAATGAGATGAAATTCGTGACCTGTAGAGAGAAGAAGAGCGGAAAGGTATTTGCCGGCTGGCTGGCCGGTGAGGGAGTGGTGGACATGGCCGCCGTAAGCGACGGGGCGCTGCCGGACAACATGCTGGAGCTGATCCGGCAGAACGACATCTATCTGCCCACCATCCGGGAGCGGTACGCCCAGACCCCCGCTACCCACACCATGGAGGAGGTGGACCTGCTGGCGCCCATCCCCAACCCGCCCTCCTTCCGGGATTCCATGTGCTTCAAGGAGCACTGTGAGAACATCGGCGTCACGAAGGGCAAGGGTATCCAGCCCGCCTACTTCAACCGCCCCATCTTCTACTTCAGCAACCACAACACGCTGCTGGGTCCCTCTCAGCCGGTGACCTTCCCCAAGAGCTGCCGCTACAAGGACTATGAGTTCGAGATCGGCATCGTGATCGGCAAGCCCGGTCGGGACATCACCCCCGAGGAGTCCCAGGCATATATCTTCGGCTACACCATTTTGTGCGACTGGTCGGCCCGGGACCTGCAGATGGTGGACCAGCAGATGCCGCTGGGTCCCCACAAGGGCAAGGACTTCGCCACCACCATCGGTCCCTGCATCGTCACCGCCGACGAGGTGGCCGACCGGCTGGGTTCCGACGGCCGCCACGACCTGAAGATGGAGGGCCGCCGCAACGGCGAGGTCTTCACCGTGGGCAATTTCAAGGACATCTACTGGACCCCCGGCGACCTCATCGCCGTGGCCTCGGCGGACGTAGACCTCTATCCCGGCGACCTGCTGGGCTCCGGCACCATCGGTAAGGGCAGTCTGTACGAGCTCTCCGGAGAGTACGAGTCTACAGACTGGCTGAAGGCCGGCGACACCGTCACTCTGGAAGTTGAGAAGCTCGGACGGCTGGACATGACCGTCCGGGGCTGAGAAAGATTAAGAGAGGAGCGGCCCATCATGAGTGAAAATACCACCTCCGGCGTTTCTCTGCGGCAGAAGATCCTCATCCTCATCACCGCGGCATCCATCGCGAGCCCCATCGTATTCATCCGGGGCGCAGTGGCCACCGCCCTGCCCAACCTGATGACCCAGTACGGCTCCATGCCCTACTACTCCCTGGTCCTGATCCTCTACACCATAAGCACGGCCATCTCGCCCCCCATCGCCGGCAAGCTGGCCGACGTGCTGGGCCGGCGCACCCTGTGTCTCATCTCGGCCATCGGCTACATGGCCGGTCTGGCGGGCTGCGCCTTCGCCCAGAGCTTTCCCGTCTTTCTGGCGAGCTACCTGGTGCTGGGCATCTTCTTCGGCGCCATGTTCTCCATGCCCCAGGCCGTCATGGGCGACGTGATCCCGGTGGCGGAGCGGCCCAAGTACTTCTCTTACATGCTCTCCATCCAGGGCATCTTCACCATGCTCTCCTCCCTGTTCGCCGGCTACATCATCGACGCCGTGGGCCCCAACTATGTGTTCCTGGCCATGCTCCCCCTGCTGGTGGTCACCCTCTGCTTCATCGCCAAAAACGTGTCCAACGAGCGCACGGCCAAGACCCGTAAGATCGACTACCTGGGCATCTTCCTGCTGGTCATCACCTTGGTGCCCATCATGATCATCATCAACTTCGTGGGCAGCCGCCTGGCCCCCACCGACCCCATCACCATCATCGGCATCATCTACTCCATCGTGATGGCGGTTCTTCTCTACAAGCACGAGATCAAGACGGAGGAGCCCATCCTGGTCTTCTCCTTCTTCAGCCGGAAGCGCTTCTGCGTGGCGGCCGCCCTGACCGCCTGCATCGCTGCCATCCTGCCCATCAACCAGAACTATCTGTCCCTCTTCAGCCAGGGCCTCATGGGCCTCAACGCCACCACCGCCAGCCTGCTGACCCTGCCCCGGAGCGTAGGCACCATCGTGCTGCCCTCCTTCTTTGGTATCTACGCGGCCAAGAAGGCGGGAAACTTCCGCAAGTCCTTCATCTTCTGCTCCATCGTGGCCATCCCCGCCAGCGCCGTCCTGCTCATCATGAACCCCAACAATGTGGAACTCATGTTCCTGCTGGCCTGCTTCTTCTGCGCCCTGGGCCTGGCCGGCTGCGGCAATTACCCCGTGGCCGCCTACGCCCAGCGTGACCTGGAGCGGAACGAGTACGGCGCCGCCGCCGGTACCCTGACCTCCATCGGCACCATCGCCGGGTCCCTGATCGGCGCCATCATCGGCGCGGTGCTCAACTCCCACTGGAACCTGGACAAGCTGATCCCCGCCGATCTGAAGGCAGTCCTCACCCCCGCACAGCTCTCCCAACTCTCCAGCAACCAGATCCTGAAGACGCCCGCCAAGCTGGACGCCATTCAGGCCACCCTCTCTCCCGAGGCCCAGGTCCTGTTTACCGAGATGGTGGCCAACATGAAGGAGGCCATGCAGGGCGCCATGACCGGCGTGGCCATTGTGGGCATCGTCTTCGGCGTGGCCCAGGTGCTCATCTCCATCTTCGCCATGGACCGTGAGGACAAGGGCGGCACAAAATAAGTCCGGACATCAGAGCGGCAGACTGCCGGACCGGGAGGCAACCAGATGAAAAAGCTGAAATTTTCCGATCTCTTCGCAATGGGCCTGGGCACTACCATCGGAGCGGGCGTCTTCACCCTGACCGGCGTGGCCATGGGCTACACCGGCGGGAGCACCTTCCTTGCCTACCTCGCTGGGTCGGCCATCATCGTATTCTGCATGCTGCCCATCATCATCGCAGGCTCCATCGTCCCCCGCAGAGGCATCTTCTATGTCCTGAGCAAGGAGACCTTCTCCAACAAGGTGGCCGGCGTCCACTTCGGGATCTACTTTGTAGGCCGCATCACCATCGC
>CAUBHZ010000033.1 GCA_958435885.1 uncultured Intestinimonas sp.
ACTTCGCCAATACAGCAACGGCTTTGCGCGGGATTCTCACCCGACTTCCCTTTTGAGCTCGTCAAAGCACCTGCGTACCACTTATGATTCAGTTGTCAGCTTGGCTTATGTTTATTATACCGGCCCTACCGCACCCTTGTCAAGGGGCGGAATCACTTTCCAAGAAAGGAAACAGCCCCCGCCGCATATCTGCGGCGGGGGCTGTCTGCGTTCATTACTGCCAGTCGGCGGGGAACACGGTGTAGGCGTACTTGGCGTAGTCGGGGGTGCTGAAGTGGATGTGGCTGCCCTTGGGGATGTAGATCACATCTCCGGCGTCGCCGCCCACCACGCGCCCGTCGATCTTGATCTCCAGACGGCCTTCCAGTACGATGTCCCACTCGTCGTAGGTCAGGGTCCACTCGAAGTCGGCGCCGTCGGAGAGCTCCATGATGCCGCAGCCCATACGGGGTGCCTCCTCCAGGGTGGCCACGTCCTTGAGCTTGACATCGTTCCGGCCCTCAAAGGGCTCCAGCTTCACGGTGGAGGTCTTCACGCCGATGACGCCGCTGGGGTCCACCTGCTTCTCGAAGCCGCACTTGCTGGAGGAGCAGGCCGCCTCGGCGATGACCTTTTCTACGATGCTGCGAATGAGTTCTTCACTTACGTTCATAGTGATTCCTTACCTTTCCGCGCTGTCTATCAGTCGAACTTCACGTTCTCGATCTTAGCCAGCAGCTTGGGCGCGAGGATATTGGCCACGATGATGGCAGTGACACCAGCCACCAGCTTGCCAACGATCACGGGGAAGATCATGTCGGGGTTGTTGCCGGCGGTGAAGCCCAGGTGATCGCCGAACACGAAGGCGGCGGACACGGAGAAGGCCACGTTCAGCAGCTTGCCCTTGGGGTTCATCTCGCCCATGATGTTGAACATGGCGATGTTGTTGGCCAGGTTGGCCACCATACCGGCAGAGCCCTGCTCGTTCATGCCCAGAGCGGCGCCGACCTTCTCCAGAGCCTTGCCGAAGGTGCGGGTGATCCACTCCACCATGGGGAAGGCGCCGATGAGGACGATGGAGATCTGGCCGCAGGTCAGCAGGCCGCTGTCCAGACCACGGGAGCCGTCGGCGGGGTTCTCGACCATGATGTGGAACACGGGGAACATAATGCCGGTGATCTGCTCGAAGACGGCGATGGCGGTGAGGGCGGTGATGACGATGGTCACGCCGGTACCGAACACGTTAAAGCCGTTGATCATGGGGCCGGGGGCGAACCACAGGCCGATGACGATCAGAGCAGCGATGATGATGACGGGGATCAGGTTCTGGATGATGGTGATGATGCTCAGGTGATACTCAGCAGACAGGGTGTTCATCATCAGGCCGCCCACGATGCAGCCGATGGGAACGGTGATGAGACCGGCCAGAACACCGGCGCCCAGGTAGCCGCGGTCTTCCTTCTTGATGATGCCCAGGGCCACAGGGATGGTGAACACGATGGTGGGACCCATCATGGTGCCCAGGATCAGGCCGGCGAAGTTACCGATGGCGATGTCGTCACCGGCCAGCTGCATGGCGAGGGGATAGCCGCCCATGTCGCAGGCCAGCAGGGTGGTGGCGAACATGGCGGGGCTGGCACCGAAGATGCCGTAGATGGGCTTCAGGATAGGGCCAAGCAGCATGGACAGAACGGGGGCGGCGGCCACAACGCCGGCCATGGACATGGCCAGAGGACCCATAGCGTTGAAGCCTTCCTCAAACTTCTCACCATAGCCCAGCTTGTTGCCGCGGATCTTGTCGACGGCACCCACCAGCATGAAGATCATCATGATGAGCATGATCACGGAGTTGATGGAGATACCGGAGATCCACGAAGAAATGCTCGAGGTAAATACGCTGGGATCAGCAGCAGCAATCAGTTCGCTATAATCCATAGTTTACTCTCCTTCTCTTCTCAGAATGGGTCTGCTCCCATTGGGAAGCCTTCTGTCCGTTCCGGCTTAAAGCAGGGACTGGAACAGTTTGGGGGAAGGACGCGGGATCACGGTGGTGCCCACCAGGAGCTCCGCCTCCCGCTCCGCGGCCGCCACGGCCGCACGGACCGCGCCCACGTCGCCGGTGAGGGTCACATAGCCCTTGCCGCCGATGGCGTAGCCGATGCGGACCTCGATGAGGGTGATGTTGGCCGCTTTCGCCGCCACGTCGGCGGCGGTGATGGCGGAGGCCACGGAGTAAAACTCCAGGACGCCCACGGCGCCCGGCTTCTCCACCTGGGTGGTCATGCTGATGGCCTGAATGACCTGAGGATGGACATTGGGGAGGGTCAGCGTGTCCACCACGCACTCGCCGCCCCGCTTGATGCCCTCGGCCATGGAGGCCTTTACGTCGCCGGTGTCCCCGGCGATGAGGACCATGTACTTACCCGGACAGACGGTGGAGGATCGGATGAGGTCCACCTGAGCCGCCTTCACCATGTAGTCGCAGGTCTCGATGCCCCGCGCGATGCTGTTGAGTTCTACCATGCCGATGGCAAGTCTGCTGGCGTTTCCCATGCTTCTCACTCCTTCCGGCTGCTGATGCGGGCGCCCTTGTCGGTAACCTCCACCACCACGCCGGAGATGCTGGCGTGGATGTTGGCGGAAAGTCCCTCGGCGGCCTCGGCCAGGACTTCGCCCCGCTCCACATAGTCGCCCACCGCCTTTACCACATTGGCGGGCTTACCGATGTGCTGGGAGAAGGGGATGAAGACCTCGTTGGGGCTGAGCTCCTTGCACTCGTGGGCGTGGAGCCCGTAGTACTCGGAGAGCCCCAGCCGGGCCACCAGGCGGTCCGTGGGGGTGTGGCGCTGGTCCACGAAGGACCGGGCCTGGGGTTCCATATTCCGGGGCACCTGAATGCCGCGGGCGCGGAGCTGGCCCTTGATGTACTGGTTCACCTTCCGGGGCGAGAGGCCCATGGGGCAGGCGAACATCTCGCACACGCCGCAGTCGCAGCAGTTGGCCGCGTCGCCGAAGCAGCGCTCGTACTCCGCGTTGTCCTCCATCCCCGGCTCCCGCCAGAGGTTCCGCATCACCAGGTTGGGGCGGATCTGATGGCCGATGAGGTACCGGGGACACAGGTCGGTGCACATCCGGCACTGGATGCAGGCGCTGCGGGTCTGGTGCCGGATGGCCTCCATGGGCAGGGTGGCCCGCTGGAACAGATAGTGGTCCCTGGGCAGGACGATGATGTTGCCGGTGGTCTTGGTGACCACCGCGGCATCGATGTCCGCCTGGCTCAGGAGCACCTTGCCCATCATGGGGCCGCCCAGGATCAGGGCGTAGTCGGTGATGGTCGGCTCCGCCGCCTTCACGCACTCGGTGATGGCGGTGCCCACGGGAACGTGGAGCATGATGGGGGCCTTTACTTCACCCACCACGGAGAGGAACTTATCCACCACGGGACGGCCCTGGATGGCGTCGAAGATGTTGAGCAGGGTGCCCACGTTGTCCACCACGCAGCCCACGTCCAGAGGCAGGCCCCGCTCCGGCACTGACCGGCCGGTGACCTGCTGGACCATGGTCTGCTCGTCGCCGGCGGGATAGAAGGTCCCCATCTCGAAGATCTCAACGGGGGCGTCCGCCAGCTTGATCGCGTCGGACAGGGCCGCGATCTCAGCCTTATACTTTCCTTTGAGTGCGATGACTGCCCGCTTGGCCTCCAGGTGGGCGGCCACTGCCACCACCGCGGCGACGATCTGAGGCGCATAGGTGCGGCACAGATATTTGTCCGTCTCGATGAGGGGCTCACACTCCGCGGCGTTGACCACAAAGCATTCGGCCTTGGCGTTGAGCTTGACGTGGGTGGGAAACCCAGCGCCGCCCGCGCCCACGATACCGGATGCCTTGACAAGTTCGGTCAGATTCAATGCTTTCACCGCCTTAATTCCCTTTGCCGTGTACCGTCCCCGGTGGGGCGGACCCGGCTGTTACTCCAAAACGCTGGTGTCGATCTCCTGGTCGTCCACGATGCCCACAACGGTTGCGTCAACGGGGACCGACATGTCCCCGGCAGCGCTCCGGGCCGAGCTCCCGCCGACGATCAGCACCGTCTCCCCCACACCGGCGCCGATGATATCGGCCGCCACCATGGGGGTCTTGTCCTTGGAGCCGTCCAGGATATTGATGGGCTGCACGATGAGCAGCTTATACCCGGCCAGCTTCTCCTCTTTGCGGGTGGCCCAGATGTTGCCGATGACCTTTGCCACTTTCATACGTTGTCCCCCTGTTTGACGCGGGACGGCGGAAGAGGGAGTCCCTCCTCCGCGGTCCGACCGCGTTTAGTCTTCGTCCCGGACGATGGTCATGCCCCGGTCCTTGGCGGCGTCCTTGGCCAGCGCGGTGACGATGGTCTTCGCGCCGATGTGGACCTTGGAGACCCCGCTCATGTTGGCCTCGATGAGGTCCTTCTCCGTGAGCACCCGCTTCTCGATGCGCACCGCCTTCTCCTCACAGCAGGCGGCCACAGGGGCGGGCGCTGCGGGAGCAGGAGCGGCAGGGGCGGCACACACGGGGGCGGCCGCGGCGGGCACGGGAGAGGCGTTGCCCAGGATGACCTGTTCCAGGCTGGCCTGGGCGCAGATCACCACGCCGGAGGCCACCAGCAGGTCCAGCTTCTGCTGCATCATGTTGTAGTAGGCGGCGGGTGCCGTCTCCCGATACCGATACAGCTCCACCTCTTCGGTGGGGACATAGACCTTTTTACCTGAGAGGATGGCTTTGGAGGCAAGACGGGTATACGCGGTGTCGCAGGCGCCGGATGCCAGCGCCGCCATGGCGTCACAGCTCAGATTGAAGAGCACCACGGCCTCATAGGCGTCCAGGTCCACTTCATAGTGGTGCATCAGGGCGCAGTCGGTATGGTAACGGGCCTTGAGGGCCTCGTTCTCCAAGGTCGCGTGACAGTCGGTGCCGTGGTCCTGAGTCAGGATCAGCAGACCCGGCTTTCCGCCGCAGTCGGCGCACTCGGCGCAGCTTCCTTCCGCTTCGGAGATCTTCTGCGCGACGCGACGGAGGATCTCTTCCACGATGGCATTATGGTCCATGCCTTCCCCTCCTTTCTAATCATTCATTGGGTCTCGTCAGACCTTGCAGTTCATGGCGATGCCGGCCGGGGTCACCAGGAAGGGATTGGCCGGCTTGATGGTCTTGATGCCGGTCTCCTTCTCGAAGATGCCCTCGATCCCCGTCAGGCAGCAGGTGCCGCCGCACAGGTAGATGGCGTCGGTGTGCTCCTTGTCGATATACCGGTTCACGATGGAGGCCATCTTCTCCACCACCGCCTTCACCACCGGCAGGATCTCCTTGTGACGGGAGTAGTCCTGCTTGATGGCCTCGGCCTCCTGGAAGGGAACATGGAAATTCCCCGCCAGGACCAGGGTGAGATGGGTGCCTCCGGTGGGCTCATCCTCGATCTGGACCACCTTGCCGTCCTTCAGGATGGCAAGGCCGGTGGTGCCGCCGCCGATGTCCACCACCACACCGTCCTCAATCTGGTAGATGGAGTTGGCGGCGGTGGGCTCATCCAGAACGTTGGTCACCTCAAAGCCGGCGCCCTCCGCCACGTACTGGTGGGTCTTGGTGCTGGATTCGGTGCCGGCGGGCATGGCGATGGCGCAGTTGACCAGCTCCATGCCCAAGCGCTCCTCCAGCTTCGCCTTGAGTTCCTTGACGATGCGCAGCGCCCCGGAGTAGTCCACCACCACGCCGTCCCGCAGGACCTGCGCCGCCTGCTTCTCACAGGCGATGGGGTTGTTCTCCTCGTCCAGGACGACCATGACGATGTAGGCCGTGCCCAAATCCAGGCCCACCTTCAGCTTGTCGCTGACGGGCTTGAAGGTCTTGGTCTCCGATTCCTCCACACGGGCCATATAGGCGTTGACGCGGTCCAGATCCATCATGTGTTTGGCGCTCCTTTGTCAAGTTTAATTTCCGCTCTGATACTGTCCGGCCAGATACCGGCACATCATGATGTGCATGGCACTGGACATGCGGTTGAGCTCTTCGATGATATCGCCCCGGGTGTACTTCGCGCCGGTGTGGAAGGCGTTGGCCGCCGCCACTTCCGTCTCGCGCACGTCGGTGCGCAGCTGGTTGAGCAGCGCGAAGTCCCGTCCCATGGTGTAGTCGGGCAGGACCATGGCCTTGACCCCGAAGAACCGCTGGGGATCGTGGGACTGCTCCCGCAGCTCGGCGTGGGTGAGTCCGATGATGGTGTCCATCTGGAAGGGCTCATCCAGCACGTCGCAGCGCATCATCTCCCGCAGGATCTTCAGAATGTCCCCCAGGTCGTCGATGAGAGCCTGGCTGCCGCCCCGGTCATGGATGTCCACCTGAGCCAGGACCACCGCGCTCTGCAGCGAGTCCAGCTTTCCGCGGAACAGGATCCGGGGATGGTTCTTCACCACCAGCACGTTTCCCACCAGGTGGGTCATATGCTCGGGCTTCTCCATATAGAAGGCGCCTGTCTCATAATCCACGAACTTGGGCTTTATCGGCGCCGGCGCGGGCGCGGGTGCGGGCGCTGCCATGGTCACCTCGGGCATGGGCGGCACCTCCGTGGCGACGATCCTGGGCGTGGTCTGCTGTCCCTCCTTGACGATCTTGATCTTGCGGGACTGCAGATACTCCCGGGCCGCCGGGGTGAGGATCTTGCCTGCCGGCACGACGTAGCACTCGGGCTCGCTGGCCCGCAGTTCGCACCGAAGAGCGTCCTCCGTGATACATTTCAAGCGCTTCACCCCCTCCGTCGGTAGGTTTGATGCGGCTTACGCCGGTCTTACTTCTCCAGGCTGGGGAGGATGAACTCCACTTCCTCGTGGGGACGGGGGATCACGTGGACGGAAACCAGCTCGCCCACCCGCTCAGCGGCGGCGGCGCCGGCGTCGGTGGCCGCCTTGACGGCGCCCACATCGCCACGGACCATGACGGTCACCAGACCGCCGCCCACATGGACCTTGCCGATGAGGGTGACGTTGGCGGCCTTGACCATGGCATCGGCGGCCTCGATGGAGGCGACCAGGCCTTTGGTCTCGATCATACCAAGTGCTTGCATACTAGCCATATTTATACACTCCTATGCCCATCCGGGCGGCGGTCAGGGGACCGGACGGCTCACGCCGCCCGGCCCCCGCTTCGCCGCAGGGGATGGGGAAAATGGTTACTGCTTATCCAGGGAGGGGAGGATGAACTCCACTTCCTCGTGGGGACGGGGAATGACATGGACGGAGACCAGCTCGCCCACGCGCTCGGCAGCGGCAGCGCCGGCGTCGGTGGCGGCCTTGACGGCGCCCACGTCACCGCGGACCATGACGGTCACCAGACCGCCGCCCACATGGACCTTGCCGATGAGGGTGACGTTGGCGGCCTTGACCATGGCATCGGCGGCCTCGATGGAGGCCACGAGACCCTTGGTCTCGATCATGCCAAGTGCTTGCATAGTAGCCATAAAAAGTTCCTCCTAAAATTCAGTCTTACAGATCCTTGAGCCGGGCCATGATCTTGCGGACGATATCCTCCACATCGGCCTCGCTCACATCGCTGGTGCGCAGCCGGCAGATACCGTCGGAGCAGTCAGGCAGGTCGGCGCGGATCTCCTCCAGCTCCTTGAGGCCATAGGCCACCTTGCGGGTATTGAGGAGCTGCATGGGCCCCACATTCTCGCTGGTGGCGGAGCCGCCCACGGCGCCGCAGCCCAGGGTGAGGGCGGGCATGAGGCCGGTGGTGCCGCCAATGCCGCCCAGGGCGGAGGGGGTGTTCACCATGATCCGGGAGGCGGGTACCCGCTTGGCGAAGTAGTCCACCATCTCGTCATTCTTGGTGTGCATGGAGAAGGTGTGGCCGGCGCCCTCGTAGTGGAGGATGGTGCACACCTTGTCGCACACGTCCTTGTAATCGGTGCCGGTGAAGAAGGCCAGGATGGGACCCAGCTTCTCGTTGGAGTAGGGATGGCCCCGGCCCACGCCGTCCTCACGGGCCACCAGGACCCGGGCGGTGGCGGGCACCTTGTCCAGCCCGGCCAGCTTGGCAATGGTCTCCACGCTGCGGCCCACGATCTCAGGATTCATGGTGCCGTTGGCGCGGAGGATGAACTTGCCCAGCTTCTCACGCTCGGCGTCGTCCAGGAAGTAGGCGCCCTGCTTCTCCATCTCGGCCTTGACCGCGGGAACCATGTCCTCGTCGCAGATAATGGACTGCTCGGAGGCGCAGATGGTGCCGTTGTCGAAGGTCTTGGAGTCCAGGATGCGCTTGACCGCCAGGGGCAGGTCGCAGGTCTTCTCCAGGTAGGCGGGGCCGTTGCCCGGGCCCACGCCGATGGCGGGGGTGCCGGAGGAATAGGCCGCGCGGACCATGGCGGAGCCGCCGGTGGCCAGGATCATGGCCACATCCCGGTGACGCATCAGGTTGTCGGTGGCCTCCATGGTGGGGATGGTGATGCAGGAGACCAGGTTCTCGTTGCCGCCGGCCTCGGCGATGGCCTGCCGGATGACCTTGACGGTCTCCATGATGCAGCGCAGGGCCGTGGGGTGGGGGGAGAACACGATGGCGTTGCCCGCCTTGATGGCGATCTCCGCCTTGTAAAGGGTCGTAGAGGTGGGGTTGGTGGAGGGCACCAGACCGGCAATGACGCCCATGGGCACGGCGATGGTGCGGACCTTCTTCACGTCGTCCCGCTCCAGCTCGCCCACGGTCTTCATGTCCTTGATGTACTCATAGACACCGCGGCTGCCGAAGATATTCTTGATGATCTTGTCCTCGACCTTGCCGAAGCCGGTATCCTCATGGGCCATCTCAGCCAGGCGCCGGGCGTTGCGCACGCCGGCGTCGGCAATGGCACGGACGATGTGGTCCACCTGGGACTGGGTCATACTGGCCAGTTCCTGCTGGGCCTCCTTCGCCGCCTCCACCAGCTCACGGACCTCTTGCATAGACAGCAGGTCTTTATCGTAAAGCTGCATTTGATCAACTCTCCTCTTGAGGGATGCTTCCCATATGACATTCCGTCATCTTCAGCGGATCTTAACGTCCCCGAAACGCTCGAATGGCCGCCACAAGCTCCTCTTTCTTGGCGAACCGGATCTCCTTGCGGGTCATGGTGTCCAGGCCCACGCTCCTTGCGACGGAGCGCAGCTTGACCACAGGCATGGCCTCCAGGACCTCATCCGTCAGGTCGGCGAGCTGCAGGCTCTCCCCTTCCTCCGCCTTTTCCTCCGCCGGGGCCTCCGGCTCCGGCTCGGGCTCAGGCTGGGGGGCGGGGGGCTCGCTCACCGGAGGCTGCTGGACCTTCTCCGGCTCCTTGGGGGGCTTGGGAGTGGGCGTGACCGGCGCGGGCGTCGTCAATATGCCCTCGAGCTCCTCATGCGGTCTCGGGATGACGTGCACGGACACCAGCTCGCCGACCCGCTCCGCCGCGGCCGCACCGGCGTCGACCGCCGCCTTCACGGCGCCGACGTCGCCACGGACCATGACGGTCACCAGGCCGCCGCCCACGTGTTCCTTACACGTCAGGGTGACATTTGCCGCCTTTACCATGGCGTCGGCGGCCTCGATCGAGGCCACCAGGCCACGGGTTTCGATCATACCCAAAGCCTTCATTCAGTACCTCCATCATGGGCCGGCGTTACCGGCCCTCTCTTGTGAACGAATCAGGCGATGGGGATCAGTCGATGGGGTTGTCGGCCACGAACTCCACAGCGGCGGCGAAGGCGTCGCAGGCGGACTTACAGGCGGACTGGCTGCCGGTGAGCAGACCGCCGCCGAAGTTGGTCTCGCTGGGGGGCGCGTACAGCACGCACAGACGGACGTCGGCGGCCTTCAGAGCGGCATCGACGCCGTACATGGCCTCCAGAGGAGGAGCAATCAGGTAGGCGATGGCCTCGCCCTCCTGGATGCCGCAGGCCTCGGACAGGTAGGAGCCGGTCCGGGAGATGCAGTGGGCGTAGTAGACGATGGTGTCGTCCTCGTTGGCGGAGACGAAGTGGCACACGTTCTCGATCATGTCCACACAGGCGGCCAGGCCGGCCTTGGCCTCAGCGGGGTTGGGGGCGGCCAGGATGCCGATGATTTCGCCGGCCAGCTTGGTGTTGGCGTTGGCGGCGCCGCCGTAGAAGCTCTTGGCGTAGGCCACGCGGCAGTCGGCCTTCTTGGTGGCCTCGTCCAGAGCGGTATAGGTCACATCATCGCAGTCGGCAGTGACCAGAGCCAGGGACTTCTCGCCGGGCTGCAGGCCCAGCTCCTTGGCCATATCAGGAGCCACGTTAGGGATGATCTTCGTGGCCAATACGGTTGCTCTTACGGGATCTCTTTTCATGGTAGAATTTCCTCCCTACTCCTTACAGTTTCAGATCAGTGCCGCTGGCCTTCTTCTCCAGCATGATCTTGATGATGTCGGCGATGTGGGCGCCGGCCTCAGCGGGGATGGTACCATTCCGGTGGATGTTGGAGACCACGGTACGGCGGGCCTCAGGCATACCCACGGTGGCCTTGTAAGCGATGTAGGCGGACATGGACTCGGCGGTGATGAGGCCGGGACGCTCGCCGATGAGGGTGCAGGTGACCTCGGCGCCGGTGATCTCGGAGATCTCGTCCATGACGGCCACGCGGCCGAACTTCACGAAGAAGGGGGTGCCCACGTCGATCTTGTAGCTCTCCAGGCCCTGCAG
>CAUBHZ010000034.1 GCA_958435885.1 uncultured Intestinimonas sp.
TTCTTTCACGGGTAGCGGCCATATCAATAGACCTCCTTTACTTCGCCGTTCTTGATCCGGTGATAATCGGCCTTGATGCTGCGGATGGGGGGCGTGTTATAGACATATGTAAGGGCATAGGCGGGGATGTTGCGGTCCTTGTGGGTCTTCTTGATGTAGAGGGCGGCGTCGTCCACCAGCTGGCCGGTGGCATTCTCCTCCACGGTGATGACGCCCTTGCAGGCGGGGTTGATCTTGGCAAAGGCTTTTTCCGGGAAGGGCCAGGCGGTGATGGGACGGATGAGGCCCACCTTCTCACCCTCGGCCCGCAGCTCACGGATGGCGCCCAGAGTGGCGCGGCCGGGGACGCCGTAGGCCACGAACACGTAGTCAGCGTCCTCAACGCCCTCGTCGAACCAGCGCTGCTCGTTTTCCTTGATGGCGGCGTACTTCTCCCGCAGCTCCACGGCCTCTTTGCGGGAGTCGCGCTCGAAGATGCCGATCTTCTTGTAGTCGTACTTTCCGGTGAGGGCCCAGGGGGTGCGCTTGGTCTCCACGAAGTCGGGAAGGGTGACCGGCTCCATCATCTGGCCCAGGGTGCCCTCGCCCATCATGACCACCACGATGCGGTACTTCTCAGAAAGCTCATAGGCGGGCTCCATCAGGTCCACGAACTCCTGAACGGAGGAGGGGCACAGAACGATGCAGCGGTAGTCGCCCTGACCGCCGCCCCGGGTCTCACGGTTGTAGTCGCACTGGGCGGTGAAGAGGGTGCCCAGGCCGTTGCCGTAGCGGACCTGGGTGATGACCACGGCGGGGAGGCCCTCATCACACAGGGTGGAGATGCCCTCCTGCTTGAGGGAGATACCCGGACCGGAGGAGGCGGTAAGGGCCCGCACGCCGCAGGCGGAGGCGCCGATGACCATGTTGATGCCGGCCAGCTCGCTCTCGGCCTGGACGAAGGAACCGCCCACCTCAGCCATGCGCCAGGACAGATATTCCATGATCTCGCTGGAAGGGGTGATGGGATAGCCAGCGTAGAACCGCGCGCCTGCCCGGACGGCGGCCTCTGCGATGGCCTCATTGCCTTTCATCATTTCAGCCATGTGGTATTACTCCTTTCCGATTGCTGCTCACTCAGCCCAGGACGTGGAACACGCCGTCGGGGCACACGGTGTAACAGATGCCGCAGCCGATGCAGGCCTTGTCGTCGATCTGTACGGGGTAATACCCTGCGTCGTTGAGCTGGTCCGACTTACTGATGCACTTTTTTGGACAGTTGTGGATGCAAAGGCCGCACTCCTTGCACCGCGCACGGTTGATTTCGACCTTCATCTGGGTCCCTCCATTCTAATTTGTTCCGTAGAATAGAACCTTGTTCCGATATTTAGAGCATACACCTGCCGCCGGGCCATGTCAATACCCACCGGAGGAAATTTTTAGAGGGTGTGGAGAGTGTTTCGCTGTGTGGAACACCTTGACACCGATTTGGAAGTGTAGTTTAATAATTCATGTAGAAAGCAAAAGTCGAGGGAGGAATGTCGTGTGGCTGACATCATTCAGTCGGTGGATCGGGCGCTGGAGGTCATGATCTATCTGTACCACGAGGGGAAGGAGACCAGCATCACCAAGATCGCGGCAGACCTGGGCGTGTACAAGAGCACGGTATACCGCACGCTGGTGACGCTGGAGAACCGCGGCTTTGTCCGCAAGAACCCGGAGACGGAAAAATACTGGCTGGGAAACCGTCTGTTTGTCCTGGGGAAGGGCGTGGAGAATCGGATGGGGCTGCCGGAGATCGTCCGCCCCTATGCGAAAAAGCTCTATGACGCCTATTGTGAGGTGGTCAACGTCTCCATTCTGGAGCGCAATCCGGACGATGTCTACCGCAGCGTCATCATCCTGAAGGAGGAGAGCGACCGCCAGGTCCTTACCGTCAACCCGCCGGTGGGGTCCAGCAGCGAGTGCTATTGTTCCTCGGTGGGCAAATGTCTGCTGGCTTTCAGCGACGACATCGACCTGGGCATTTACGAGACCCATCGAATGCGTCCCCATACCGAGCACACCATCACCACGGTGGCGGCGCTGCGGTCGGAGCTGGTGAAGGTGCGGGAGCGGGGCTACGCCATGGACCATGAAGAGCTGGAATATGGTTTGACCTGCATCGGCGCCCCCATTTTGAACCAAAAGGGGGCGGCGGTGGCGGCCATCAGCCTCTCCGGCCCCACAAGCCGTATGCTCTCTGGGGATATTGAAGAGCGGATCGAGGCGGTCAAACGGATCGCCCGGGAAATTTCCAGCAACTTTTGACATCCGATTTCTGTTCCGCCACATGGGACACACGTTTTAAAGACGTTAAAAATCATTGTGATTTTGTACAAAAAGTATGCTTGACTTTTCCAGAGAATGGGGGTATGCTCATCACCGTAATGGAAGAAGCGCCGCGCGTTTCTTTCTTTTCCGACAATATCAGAACATTGTTCCGATGAACGGAACAATAAAGAAAGGCGAGGGAAGGAATATGAAGATCCTGGTCATCAATCCGGGCGGCACTTCTACAAAGATCGCGGTTTTTGAGGATGACAAGCAGCTTTTCAAAACCAATATCACCCACACGGCGGAGGATCTGAAGCCCTTTCACAGCGTGTTCGATCAGTTCAGCTATCGGAAGGGCCTTATTCTGGGAGCGGTGACGGAGCAGGGTATCGGGCTGAAGGAGCTCTCCGCAGTGGCTGGCCGGGGCGGATTGATGGAGCCCATCCCGGGCGGCACCTATGCCGTCAACGACCGCATGGTGGAGGATATGCGCAACGCCGTCCACGGAGAACACCCGGCCAACCTGGGGTGTGTGCTGGCCAAAGAGATCGGCGATGAGCTGGGGATTCCCTCCTTTGTGGTGGACCCGGTCTCGGTGGATGAGCTCATGCCGATAGCCAGGATCGCGGGCATCTCGGATCTGGAGCGGCCCAGCTGGTTCCACGCCCTCAATCACAAAGCGGTGGCCCGTTGGGCGGCGGAGCGGGTGGGGAAACCCTATGAGGAATGTGACCTCATCGTGGCCCATCTGGGATCGGGCAACTCCATCGTGGCCCACAAGCACGGCCAGATGGTCGATGGCAGCGGCGGCCGGACCAATGGTCCCTTCTCTCCCGAGCGCAGCGGCGGTCTGCCCACTTATCCGCTGGTGGAGCTGTGTTATTCCGGAAAATACACCCACGAGGAAATGGTGGCGAAGCTCAGCGCGGTGGGTGGTATGTACGACTATCTGGGCACCAAGGACGCCCAGGAGGTGGAACGGCGGATGGCCCAAGGAGATGAGAAGGCCAAGCTGGTCTATGAGGCCTATGTCTACGCCATCGCCAAGGAGATCTGCTCTTACGCCGCTGCATTTGAGGGAAAGGTGGACCGCATCGTGCTCACCGGCGGCATCGCCCACTCTGACTATGTGGTCCGTGAAGTAGGCAGAATGACGGCCTTCCTGGCCCCCATGGAAGTGGTGGCCGGCGAGTTTGAGATGGAGGCGTTGGCCCTGGGTGCGCTGCGGGTGCTCCGGGGTGAGGAGACAGCAAAGGTCTACCCGTGAGCGTGAAATCCCCAATCGTCGCCTGTGTCCTGTAGGGGCAGGTGGGAAAGGAAGGATAACATGGAGAAAGAAGGCGGCCATCTTGTCTGAACCTGAATGCAGTACCAAGCGAGAGCCGAGCGTTGCAATGTCCCTTGTGGTGTTCCTGATCGCCATGGGTATCATGCTCTTCGGCCTGGTGATCTTTGAGCTGGACATCCATATCGTCATGTTGGTGGCGCTGGGCTTTGCCTGCATTGCCTCCGCACCTCTGGGATACAGCTTTGATGATCTTTTGGAGTGCATGAAGAAGACACTGGGGCAGGCCATGTCGGCCATGGTCATCTTCATCTTTATCGGCCTCATCATCGCGGCGTGGATCTATTCCGGCACGGTGCCGGCACTGATCTACTACGGTCTGCATTACATCACCCCCAAGCTGTTTCTCCCGGTGGGGCTCCTGCTGTGCAGCCTGACCTCCATGGCCATCGGTACCTCCTGGGGAACGGTGGGGACCATGGGGCTGGCCATGATGGGGATCGGGGCAGGCATGGGTATCCCATCCGGGCTCACGGCCGGCATGGTTTTGTGCGGCGCGTCCTTCGGAGATAAAATGTCCCCCATTTCCGACACCACCAACCTGGCGCCGGCGGCTGCGGGTACGACCCTGCAGCGGCATATCAGCAGCATGTGGATGACGACGCTGCCGGCCTATCTCATCGTATTGGTGATCTTTACGATCATCGGCCTTTTTTACCAGAGCGATCAGATGGACTATACCACCATCAATATCTTTGTCGATACCATCGGGGCAAATTTCCGGATCTCTCCCATTCTGCTGATCCCCGTGGTAGTGCTGCTGGGACTCAACATCCGGCAGTTCCCCGCCATTCCCGGCATGGCCATCGGTACCTTGCTGGCGGTCATTCTGGCGGTAGCGGTCCAGGGGGTCAGTATCCGGGATGTCATCTCCGGCCTGAATTACGGCTATACCGCTTCCACCGATGTGGAGATGGTGGACACCCTGCTCCAGCGGGGCGGTATCCAGAGCATGATGTATACCTTTTCACTGGCCTGTATCGCCATCTCCTTCGGTGGCGTCATGGAGCGGGTGGGTTATCTGCATAAAGTTGTGGGGCTGGTGGTCTCCAAGGTGAAGTCGGATAAGATGATGGTTCCTCTGGTCATCGGGTCGGCCACCGTGGGCACCATGGTCATGGGCGAGGTCTATCTCACGCTGGTGCTCAACGGCAACCTGTTCCGGCAGACCTTCAAGGAGCGTGGACTGCGTCCGGAGATGCTCTCCCGCCTGCTGGAGGAGGGCGGCACCCTGACTCAGGTCTTTGTTCCCTGGTCCACCACCAGCATGTTTGTCACGGCGGCCCTGGGCGTCTCCACCGCGGAATACTGGAAATTCGCCCTGCTGCACTATATCAATCCGCTGCTCTCGATCGTCCTTTGTTTCTTCGGATACGGTGTGCTGTACATAAACAAACCTTGCCGCTGGGACAAGAGATGCGGCCCTGTGGAGGAGTCATGAGATGCTGAAAAATTTTGATGAGGTCCTTGAGAAAGTCCGTTCCATCGAACCCTTTACGGTCAGTGTGGCGGCTGCTGCCGACAAGGAGCTGCTCCAGGCGGTCAAGGAGGCCGCGGACCTGGGCTTTGTACGCCCCGTGCTGGTGGGAGACACCAAGGCGATAGGCGACATCTGTGCGGAGATCGGCCTGAAGCCCCTGGATATCCTGGCGGCTGACGGGGAGGAAGAGGCGGTCGCCGCCGCTGTCAAGGCAGTGCGGGAGGGTGGTGCTCAGGTCCTGATGAAAGGGCTGGTGAACACCAGCATCTACATGCGGGGCATCCTAAACAAGGAGCACGGCCTGCGTACCGGGCGGTTGCTGTCTATGATGGCGGTATATGAGGCACCGGGCTACCACAAACTGGTCTACTGCAGCGACAGCGGCATCAATGTGGCGCCCAATCTGGAGCAGAAGAAGGATATTTTGAAAAATATCTTGCTGGCCACAAAGTCCATCGGACTGGAGAACCCCAAGGTGGCCGCACTGACCGCCAATGAGATGGTGGACCCCAAGATCCAGTCCACGGTGGATGCCGCCGGACTGGTGGAGTATGTGGCCAGCGGCGCTCTGGGGCCGGATCTGTCCTGTATCATCGAGGGACCCATTGCCTTCGACGTGGCCTTTGACCCCCACGCTGCGGCCCATAAGAAGATCGACAGCAAGATCACCGGCGAGACCGACATCGTGATCTTCCCCAATATGGAAGCGGGGAACATCATGGGAAAGTCCTGGATTCACCTGTGCAAGTGCCGCTGGGCCGGCATCGTGCTGGGCGCCACCCATCCGGTGATCCTGGGGTCCAGAGCGGACACGCCGGAGATCAAGCTCAATTCCATAGCGCTGGCCTGCCTGGCTGCACGGAGCTGAGGCCGGGTCAAGGGCTGTGGAGGGGGTGATGTGAAGGATGCGGATCTCATTCCCTAAACTGGAGCTGCCGCTCCAGGAGGCGGAGCGGATTGCCATCCCGCCCATGTACCGGATCATGCAGAAATATGATGACCGGCATATCCAGGATGTTTCAGCCTGCCTGCGTGAGCAGCTGGAGGACTCAGTGCCTGGGAAGGAGCGGCTGCGCGGCAGGCGGCTGGCACTGACGGTGGGCAGCCGGGGCATCCCGGACCTCGACAAGCTGGTCCGAACCATTTGTGACACCTGTAAGGCGTGGGGGGCGGAGCCCTTTGTCGTGCCCGCCATGGGCAGCCACGGCGGTGCGACAGCGGAGGGACAGCGTCAGATCCTGGCAGAGTACGGGATTACCCAGGAGACCATGGGGGTGCCGGTGTGCTCCGGTATGGAAGTGGTGCAGTACGGAGCGCTGGAGGATGGTACGCCCCTTTACTGTGACAGGAACGCCTGGGAGGCAGACGGGGTGATTCTCTTCAACAAGGTCAAGCCCCACACGGACTTCCGGGGGAGACACGAGAGCGGGCTTGGGAAGATGGTGGCCATCGGCTTGGCCAAGGAGAAAGGTGCATCCATGTTCCATACCAAGCGTCTCAGCCGCTTCCCGGAGTACATACCGATGGTGACAGAGCGATTCATAGCGGCCGGGAAGGTGGCCTTTGGTGTAGGTGTGGTGCAGAATGCCTACGACCGGCTCTGCCGCATCGAGGCCTGCGGGAGCGAGGATATCCTGACCATGGACGCGCGGCTCCAGGCCTTTGCCAAGACACAGCTTCCCCGGTTTAAGTTCAATCGCTGCGACGTACTGGTGGTGGACGAAATCGGAAAGGATATCAGCGGCAGCGGCATGGACCCGAACATCACAGGCCGGAACGATACGGGAGATTTTCCGGGGGTGCTGGATCTGCAGAGGCTGGTGGTCCTGGGCGTCACCGCGGCGTCCTGCCACAACGGCTGCGGCATCAATTTGTGCGACCTGACGGTCCGGAGATGCCTCAACGAGATCGACTGGCATGACACCTGGCTCAACGATGTGGCCGCGTCCATGCTCAGCCGGGGGCAGATCCCCATCTACGTGGAGACCGACCGGGACGCTGTGCGCACCGCCATCCGCACCTGCGTGGAGACGGATTTTGCCCACCCCAGGGTGGCACGCATCAAAAACACGCTGCATATGTCGGAGATCCTGGTCTCCGAGGCTCTGTACCAGGACATCAGGGACCGGGAAGATGTCGCGCTGCTCTCCGGTCCTGAGGAGATGCCCTTCGATGCCGACGGCTTCTTGCGAAAGGATATCTGGGGTCAAAAGTCATCTGACCCATAAAATTGGGACATCTGTCCAGAGAGTGAGGAGTTTTGAATGAGTCATGCGGAAAAACAAAGCACCAAATTGAGCGTACGTCAGCTCACCATCATCTTTTTCCTTGGCCTGGGCTATACCATCGTGTACGCCACACCTTTCATCCAGTATGTGTTCTACGATTCCCTGGTGGGCACGCTGGGCTGCACCCAGCAGCAGCTGGGCTACCTCATCACCATCTTCGGCATCGGCAATCTGCTGGCGCCCTTCGGCGGTATGCTCAGTGACAAGTTCAACACCAAGAAGATCTACCTGCTGTCAGTGGGCGTCATCTGCGTGCTCAACGTGCTGTTTGTACTCAATATGACCTACAGCTTTGCGCTCGTCATTTGGGCCGGGTTTGCCTTCTTCGCCCTCTTCCTCTATTTCCCCGCCCACACCAAGCTGGTCCGTCTGGTGGGCAGTGAGAACCAGCAGGGTACCATTTTCGGCCTCACCGAGTCCTTCTGCGGCATTACCAACGTTATCGTGAACTTTATCGCCCTCTTCCTCTTTGCCAAGTTCGCCAATGACACCTTCGGCACCAACGGCCTCAAGGCCGCCATCATCGGCTATGCTGTGCTGGGCGTGATCTCCCTAATCATCCTGGCCGTCCTGGTCCCTGATCCGGGCAAGCCCACCCCGGAAAGCGGCGGCGAGAGCAACATCAACTCCAAGATGACCATCAGGGACTGGGTGAGCATCGTGGTCAACCCCCGTACCTGGATGTCCGGCATCGCCGTGTTCACCACCTATACCATGTACTGCACCCTCTCCTACTACACCCCCTATTTCAGCAATGTGCTGGGTGTCTCTCTGGCCAGAACCGGCGCCATCGCCATCATCCGGCAATACGGTACCCGCTTCATCGGCGCCCCGGTGGGCGGCTGGCTGGGTGACAAGATCCACTCGGTCTCCAAGGTGGTGGGTGTCTCCCTGGCGGCGGCCGTGGTGATCGTGCTTGTATTCATGCTCGTGCCCGTGGGCACCAGCGCCGCCGTGCTCACGGCGCTCACCCTGTGTGCCGGCGTGCTCACCTATATGGCCCGTGGCTGCATGTTCGCCGTGCCGTCGGAGCTGAAGATTCCCAGAAAATATGCCGGTACCACCTCCGGTGTGGTGTGTGCCATCGGCTACTGCCCCGACCTTTTCATCTTCGTCCTCTTCGGCTACTGGCTGGATAAGCACGGCAACGCCGGGTATCAGAACATCTTCATCTATGCCGCTGTCATTATGGCCATCGGCGTGGTGAACGCCATCGTCACGCAGATTTACAAGAAAAAGGTCCTTGGGAAGGAATCCGCTCAGGACGCGGTCTGACCGCGCCGCACAGAAAGGGGTAAAACAGCAATGAAACAGGAATTCATCGACGCACTCATCGGCATCTGCGGCAAGGATTATGTCTATTCTTCCAAGGAGGATGTGTCCGGCTATCTCTATGACGAGACGGAGGAGTTTGTCCGCCCCAAGGCCTGTGAGGACTGCCTGGTGGTCCGGCCCGGCACCTATGAGGAGGTCTCCAAGATCCTCCAGTGGGCCAACGAGACCAAGACGCCCATCATCCCCCGTGGCGGCGGCACCGGCGCCTGCGGCGCGGCCATCCCCACCATTCCCTCCGTCATCATGTCCATGGAGCGGTTCAAGGACATCGTGGAGGTGGATGAGACCAACATGATGATCACCTGCCAGACCGGTGTCACTCTGGCCAAGCTCAATGAGTACCTCAACGACAACGTCCACGCGCTGTACTTCCCCTGCCACCCCGGCGACGAGGGCGCCCAGGTGGGCGGCATGTGCATCGAGAACGCCGGCGGCGTCCGGGCGGTGAAGCACGGCATCATGCGCAGCTATGTCAAGGGCATGAAGGTCTGCCTGCCCAACGGTGAGATCGTCCAGTTCGGCGGCAAGCTGGTGAAGAACAACATGGGCTATGACCTGCTCCATCTGCTGGTGGGTTCCGAGGGCACCCTGGCCGTGGTGCTGGAGGCCACGCTGAAGCTCTACCCCCGCCTGGACTACACCGGCGCCCTGGTCTGCTCCTTCAAGGACACCGAGTCCGCCGTCAAGTCGGTGGGGGAGGTCCAGAAGGCGGGCATCATTCCTCTGGCCGTGGAGTACATGGACCGCGACATCGCGGTGGAGACCGCCAAGCGGATCAGCAAGACCTGGCCCATGAGCGACGAGGGCTGCGTGGACCTCATCTACATGGTGGAGGAGGCCACCGAGGACGCCCTTTACGAGACCGCCGGCACCATCGCCGAGATCTGCGAGAACAACGGCGCCGTGGGCTCCGTCATCGCCGAGAACGAGAAGGAGCAGCGCAATATCCTGGAGATCCGCTCCGATATCTACGAGGTCTTCAAGCCTGAGTTTGTGGACTCTCTGGATACCGCCGTCCCCGTGGCCCACATCGGCGATCTGCTCCGGGACATCGACGCCATCGCCGAGAAGTACGGCACCCGCAGCCCCCGGTTCGGCCATGTGGCCGACGGCAACTTCCACAACTTCATCCTCATGGTGGACGGCAAGGTGCCCGACTGGGCCGACGACATGCGTCGGGACATCTACAAGGCCGCTCTGAAGTACGGCGGCACCGTCACCGCCGAGCACGGTACCGGTAAGACCCGGAAGCCTTACATGGAGCTGCAGTACACCCCCCATGTGCTGGAGATCATGCGCAATATCAAGCGGGCCTTTGACCCCAACAACATCCTCAATCCCGGCGTCATCGTGGATCTGTAAGACAGAATCAAAAATGTGCCCGGCCGTTT
>CAUBHZ010000035.1 GCA_958435885.1 uncultured Intestinimonas sp.
TGACGGATTCTGGCCACGTTTTCGATCTTGAGGCACTGCTCCACCACCGCCTTCAGGAAGGCCTGCTGGGTCTTGATGCGGCCCAGATCGCCGTCGGCGTAGCCGTAGCGCATGTCGTTGTCGTGGCGGTAGCGGATGACTCCCATGGCGGCCTCGCCGTCCAGGAGCTGATAGCCCTTGTTGATGTGGATGTGGAGGTCCTGGGTGGGGTCGTCATAGTTCATGTTCCGGGGCACGTCGAACCACACGCCGCCGATGGCGTCCACAAGCTCGCCCACAGCGTCCCACTCCACCACCACCTGGAAGTCGGGCACAAAGCCCACCAGCTGGCTGATCTCCTTGTCCAGGGCGTCGATGCCCTCGTCTCCGCCGCCGGCGTAGTTATAGACCGAGTTGATCTTCTTGATGTCCCAGGAGACATTGACCATGGTGTCCCGGGGGATGCTCATGACGTTGAGCTTCTGGTTGGGCACGTCGTAGGAGGCCACCAGGATGGTGTCGGTGTTGCCGCCGCCCCCCGTATCCCGGCCGATGACCAGGAAGGTGAAGAAGTCCTCCTTCCGGCCGCTGCCGTACACGCTGGGGGTCTCGGTCTCGGCCTCGCCGTCCTGTGTGGACACCTGGGGCCGCCCTCCGCTCTGGGAGATGTCCGGCTTGACGAACAGCAGCTTGGAGACCGCAAAGCCGATCACCACCAAAGCCGCCAGAACGGTGACGGTGATATACACCGCCCGTATGGCCTTCTGCTTGGGGGTAAGCTTCCTGCGCGGCTTCTTCGGCGGCTTCGGCTCCGAAGCGCCGGCCAGGCGGCTGCCGCCCTTTTTCTGTTCTCTCTCTGCGGTCATGTGCGTCGTCCTTTCACAGTGTCCCCGGTCCATGCGCCGTCAAAATGGGACTGGTTTCTCGCGATTCGTCCTGTAAGATAACATATTTTCCTTTAAATTGCAACCGTCTTCCTCAGGCGGCGGGGGTGGCCGGGACCTCCGGCGGCGTGAAGACCGGAATCCCGATGTCCCCGGGGGACTGGGATGCTCCGGCGGAAGTCTCTGCCGGCGCCTGGGAGGGGACTTCCGTCTCGGCGGGAGCAGTGCTGGCCGGAGCCTGGGTCTCCGCCGGAGGAGTGGTCTCCTCCGGCGTCCCGGTCCCGGCGGGAGCTCCGGTGGCCGCCGGCGGCACCGTCTCCGTGGGCGTCTCCGTCTCCGCAGGGGGTACGCTCTCCGTGGGCGTGCCGCTCTGGCTGGGCAGCGGACTTTCCGTGGGCGTGCCGCTCTCACCGGGCAGGGGACTCTCCGTGGGCGTCTCCGTGGGCGCCTCAGTCTCGGCGGGAGGTTTCGTCTCCGCCGGCTTCAGGGAATCATAGTAGGCCGCATTGGCCCTGCTGTCCTTGATGGCGCTGCGGGTGGCGGCGATGGAGCCGTCGGAGTTTTTATAGACGATGTCCAGGTTGGCCCTGGTCACGTCGGTGAGGTAGGGATTGAAGTCCTTGTTGACCAGCTCCACGATCTCGCTGGCATAGGGGAAGACGTAGGACTCGTTCCGGCCGATGGAGTAGCTCCAGAAGTAGCCGTTGTAGTTGGCGGGCAGGGTGACGAAGCTGACGCTGTCTGTCCGCAGCCCGCCCTGGATGGCCGACTTGGCCAGCCACAGCAGGTTGGGGATGGTGAGGTCGGTCTCCACGTTCTCCACAAAGATGTTCACCAGGTCGGGGATGTGGGAGACCACCGAGGGCTGGAGGAGCTTTTCCGCAATGGCCATCAGCAGATCCTGCTGGACCTGGATGCGGCCGATGTCGCCCTGGTTATAGATGCCGGGAGCGCCGTTGTTGTTCTTGCGGAACCGGAGGACCTGCATGACCTGCTCCCCGTCCAGGTGCTGGAAGCCCTTGTTGATGTGGATGTGGAGGTCCTGGGTGGGGTCGTCGTAGTTCATGTTCACGGGGACGTCGAAGTCCACCCCGCCGATGGCGGTGGCCAGCTTGCCCACAGCCTCCCACTCCACCACGATGTGGAAATCGGGGGCAAAGCCGATGGTGTCGGACACGGTGTCCATCAGGGCCGCCATGCCCTTCTCCCCGCCGCCGGCGTAGTTGTAGACCGAGTTGATCTTCTTGATGTCCCAGGACTTGTTCACGATGGTGTCCCGGGGGATGCTCATGGCGTTGAGCTCCTGGTTCTTCACGTCGTAGGAGACCACCATGATGGTGTCGGTGTTGCCGCCGCCCCCGGTGTCCCGGCCCACCAGCAGGAAGGTGTAGTAGTCCTCCTTCCGGCCCGCCGCCGCCAGGTCCGGCGCCTCGTCCCCGGTGATCTCAGGGGACTCGGTGGGCTCCGCCGGGGCGGCGCTCTCCGTGGGCTTGGGCTCGGTCTTGACGGGGATCTCCGGCTTGACGAAGAGGAATCGGGACACCGCAAAGACCACCACCACCAGGGCCGCCAGGATGGTGATAATAAGATAGACCGCCCGGAGGGCCTTCTGCCTGGGCGTCAAGGGCTTTTTCGGCTGTTTGGGGGGCTTCTGACTCCCGTCTCCCTTTTTGAGCAGGTGTCTGCCGCCCTTCTTGTTCTCTTTCTCCGGGTTCATCAGGTCCGTCCTTTCAGGAAGTCTCGCGCCTGGAGGGTATTGGTGTGCACCGGCACCCCCCGCTCCTCCATGTCCTGGATGGTCAGCTCACAGCCCAGAAGCAGGGCCTTGTCCATGTCCGTGTAGGCCAGCCGCCGCAGCTCCTCCAGGCCCTCAAAGTCGGCCCGGGAGGGCTCAATGTAGTCGGCCAGGTAGAGCACCTTGGAGAGGAGGTCCATATCCGCCTTGCCGGTGGTGTGCCAGTAGATGGCGTTGCACACCTCCTCGGGCTCTCCAAACACATGCCGGGCGATGGCGGCGCCGGTCTTGGAGTGGAGGAGCTTCACCGCCACCCGCTCCAGCTCGTCCAGCTTGATGTGGTACTGCTCGCACAGGGCCAGCTGCTCCTCCAGATTCAGGTACTTGGTGCAGTCGTGGAGAATGCCCGCCCGGCGGGCCAGGTGGGGGTCGGCGCCCCAGCGCTCCGCCAGCCGTACCGCCTCCTCCTCGCAGCCCCGGATGTGGGGGATGCGCTTGGCCTTCACCATGGAGAGGGAGGTGCAGCGGAGGTCGTCATCGTCCAGGTGCTTGAGATCGGCCTTCACGTCATAGAGTCCGTTGCGGAGGATGTAGCCGTAGACCTGGCACCAGAGGGCGTCCCGCACCTGGGCCCGGTTGGTGTCCAGCAGGGCCCGGACCTGGGTGGAGGAGAGGTCGATGATCTGAGGCAGCTCCACCACCGCCACCCGGGCGCCGAAGCGCTCCTGGAGGTAGTTGCCCTGAATCTTCAGCAGCTCCCCGGCGTCCGACTCCCGCCGGGCAAAGGCGGCGATGCCGGCCAGGGCGGTGATCCGCTCCGGGTCCCGCCAGTTCTGCAAAGTGAGGAACATATCCGTCCCCATGAGGAGCCACAGCTCGTCGTCGGGATAGCGCCGGCGCAGTTCCTCCAGGGTGTCCACCGTGTAGCTCTTGCCCTGACGGGAGAGCTCCAGACCGTCGGCCTGGGCCAGGCCGGGCCGTCCCGCCTCCAGGCAGACGCCGTCCGCCATCAGGGCCGTCATGGCCAGCCGGTCCTCCGCCGGCACCGCCTCCGGCGGCAGCGCCTTGTGGGGCGGGATGGCCGCCGGCACGAACAGGATCTTGTCCAGCTCCAGCAGCGCCGCCGCCGCCCGGGCCGCCTCCATGTGCCCCAGGTGGGGCGGGTCAAAGGTTCCGCCATACACGCCGATCTTCATTGTGAACACTCCTCTTTTCTCGACTGTTCTCCCAAGATGCCGCTGTGTGGGCCTCTGCGCCTCCGGTCCGCATTGATATTCCTTTAGACGCTCCGGACCGTGAAATCGTTTTCCGCTTTTGGGAAAAAATCAGCTCTGCCGCTTGTCCTTCACCAGCACGATCCGGTCCTTCTTGTCCTTATTGTGACTTTGACGATAAAGCACAAACTTTGTTCCGATGACCTGGACCACCTCACTGCGGGTGGCTTTGGCCAGGTCCTCGGCGGCCTCCCGGGCGGTGAGCATGGAGTTCTCCAGCACCTTGCCCTTGATGAGCTCCCGGGCCTCCAGGGCGTCGTCGGCCTGCTTGATGAGGTTGTCCCCCAGGCCGTCCTTACCTACGTGCAGAATGGTGTCGATGCCGTTGGCCAGGCCCCGAAGCTGGGCCCGCTGCTTGCTTGTCAGATCCATAATATCTCCTTAAAATCGTTTTATTTGCTCTGGCCGGACAGGTAGTCGGCCAGCTTCTGCTGAAAGAGTTTCAAAGCGTTCCCCCGGTGGGAGATGGCGTTTTTCTCCTCGGGGCTGAGCTGGGCGAAGGTCTTTTTCTTCTCCGGCACGAAGAAGATGGGGTCGTAGCCGAAGCCGTTCTCCCCCTGAGGGGCGTAGGCCAGGGTGCCGGGGCACTCCCCCCGGGCGGAGATGATGTCGCCATTAGGCATGCACAGGGTGATGACCGAGACGAACTTGCACTTCCGGTCCAGCTGCCCCTTCATGTTCTCCAGCAGCAGGCGATACCGGCCCACGTCGTCCAGGCCCTCCCCGCCGTACCGGGCGGAGTAGACCCCGGGGGCGCCGTTCAGGGCGTCCACGGACAGGCCGGAGTCGTCGGCGATGGCGGGGAGGCCGCTGGCCTCCATAACGGCTTTGGCCTTCAGGAGGGAGTTCTCCTCAAAGGTGGTCCCCGTCTCCTCCACGTCCACATCCACGCCCACATCGGACTCCAGGACCACCTCCACCCCCTGGGCGGAGAGGATGTCCCGCATCTCCACCAGCTTGTGCTGGTTCTTGCTGGCAAGCACTACTTTCACGGCTCAGCCCTCCAGCGCCTTGGCCTGGAAGGTCATGACCTCCCGGATGCCCTTGGCGCACAGGTCCACCAGGTCCCGCTGCTCCTGGACGGTGAAGGCCCGGCCCTCGCCGGTGCCCTGGAGCTCCACGATGCCGCCCTCGCCGGTCATGACGCAGTTGAGGTCCACCTGGGCGGAGGAGTCCTCCTCATAGCACAGGTCCAGCAAGAGCTGGTCGTGGACGATGCCGGCGGAGATGGCGGCCACCGGGGTGATGATGGGGTTCTCGGCCAGGACGCCCTGGGCCATCAGCTTCTTCACCGCCAGAGCCAGGGCCACATAGCCGCCGGTGACGCTGGCGGTACGGGTGCCGCCGTCCCCCTGGAGCACGTCGCAGTCGATGTTGATGGTGCGCTCCCCCAGCTTCTTCATGTCCACCGCAGCCCGGAGGGCACGGCCCACCAGACGCTGGATCTCCGCCGACCGGGGGGAGAGCTTCAGCTTGGAGATATCCCGCTTGGACCGCTCCCGGTTGGCCCGGGGCAGCATGGAGTACTCCGCAGTGACCCAGCCCTCTCCCTCGGGGACGTGGGGAGGGGTCTTTTCCTCCACAGAGGCGGTGCACAGCACCATGGTGTTGCCGCAGCGGATGAGGCAGGAGCCCTCCGCGAATTTGTTGAAGCCGGGGGTGATCTCAATGGGCCGGAGCTGATCCCAGGCCCGTCCGTCGATCCTTGCCATGTTTCGATTCCTCCAAAATCAAGGCCAAATGGCCGGTATTGTGTGATGGATTACACCAGCGCCTCGGTGAAGCCCTCGGCGTCGAAGGGGCGCAGGTCCTCGATGCCCTCGCCCAGGCCCACATACTTCACGGGGATCTGGAGGGTGTCGGCGATGGCCACGGTGATGCCGCCCTTGGCGCTGCCGTCCAGCTTGGTGAGGACGATGCCGGTGACGCCGGCGGCCTCCCGGAACTGCTTGGCCTGGATGAGGCCGTTCTGTCCGGTGGTGGCGTCCAGCACCAGCAGGGTCTCCTTGGCGCAGCCGGGGAGCTCCCGGTCGATGATGCGGGAAATCTTGTTGAGCTCGTTCATCAGGTTCTGCTTGTTGTGGAGCCGTCCGGCGGTGTCCACCAGGATGACGTCGCTGTTCCGGGCCTTGGCGGCGCTCACCGCGTCAAAGACCACCGAGGCGGGGTCGGCCCCCTCGTGCTGCTTGACGATCTCCACCCCCGCCCGCTGGGACCAGATGGTGAGCTGGTCGGCGGCGGCGGCCCGGAAGGTGTCCCCGGCGCAGAGGAGGACCTTCTTCCCCTCAGCCTTCAGGGTGGCGGCCAGTTTGCCGATGGTGGTGGTCTTTCCCACGCCGTTGACGCCGATGAAGAGGATCACCGAGGGGCGGGTGGAGAGGTCCAGGCCCTGGTCTCCCACTGTCAGCATGTCCTGGAGCACCCGGCGCAGACAGTTCCGCACCTCCTCCTTGTCCTTGAGCTTCTCGCTCTTCACCCGGCTCTTGAGCTCCTCCACCGCCTTGAGGGTGGTGTCCATGCCCATGTCGGACAGGATGAGGGTCTCCTCCAGCTCATCGTAAAAGTCGTCGTCAATGGCGGAGAAGCCCGCAAAGATGTTCAGTTTTTTGATTTTATCAAAAAATCCCATAATTTTCTTCCTCTTATTTCAAACTTTTACCACAGTAAGGGCAGTATTCCATTTCTCCGTCCCAGATCGTTCTCGTGCCGGGCAGCCGCCGCTCACAGTATGGGCAGCGCCAGAACAGCACGGACAGGATCCCAATGACCAACACCAGCAGTCCGTCCACGATCAGGATGGGGACCAGAGCCTTCGGGTTGAGCACGCTGATCAGCGACACCACAACGATGGCCCAGAATAAAGGCCCCGTGATTTTTCTCACATTCCGATGGTCGATATGGAACTTTTTCATGCGTTTCCCCTCCATTTCGCACCGGATCAATGCTCAATGGCTGTCTCACTGCTTCCGTTCCTTCGTCGGCGCAAAGTCCGCTTCTGCTCGGGACGCCCTTCCGGGCATCCCTCACCCGCTCCCTTGCGCCTCCTCCCCCCACCCGACCCGCTTCGCTGGGCTCGGGCGGGGACCCCGCCATGCAGGAGCAGAAGAACACTTTATTTGATATTCAGTTCCTTTTCCACATCGTTCAGGTTGATGGTCAGCAAACGACTTACCCCTTGTTCCTGCATGGTGACGCCGTAGAGGACGTCGGCCTCCTCCATGGTGCCCCGGCGGTGGGTGATGACGATGAACTGGGTCTTGGTGCTCATGCCCCGGAGATACCGGGCGAACCGGGTGACGTTGACGTCGTCCAGGGCGGCCTCGATCTCGTCCATGACGCAGAAGGGGGTGGGGCGCACCTTCAAAATGGCGAAGTAGAGGGCGATGGCCACGAAGGCCTTCTCGCCGCCGGAGAGGAGGGAGAGGACTTTCAGGGCCTTGCCCGGGGGCTGGACCTTGATCTCAATGCCGCAGCCCAGGATGTCCTCCGGGTCGTCCAGCTCCAGGGTGGCCATGCCGCCACCGAAGAGCTCGGTAAAAGTCTCCCCAAAAGCGGTGTTGATGACACCAAATTGCTGGGAGAAAATGGACTTCATTTCCCCGGTGATCTCGGCGATGACCTTCTCCAGCTCCTCCTTGGACCGGCGCACGTCGTCCCGCTGGTCGGTGAGGTAAGTATAGCGCTGGTTGACCCGGTCGAACTCCTCGATGGCGTCCAGGTTGATGTTGCCCAGGCCGGAGATGCTCCGCTTGAGCTCCCCCACCCGCTTCTGGGCCTTGGGCACGCTCTCCAGCTCCTGGCGCTGGGCCCGGGCCGCCTCGTGGGAGAGCTCGTAGGTCTCCCAGAGCTTGTCCAGGATCTGCTTCTCCTCCATGGAGGCGGTCACCTTTTTCTGCTCCAGCACCGAGACCTCCCGCTCCATGTTCAGCAATTCGCTGTTCTTGTCCCGGCTCTCCTTGTCGGCCCGGTTCCGCTCTGCCTCCAGGGCCAGACGCTCCTGGTTGAGCCTTTCGATCTCGGCCTGCCGTCCCTCGTTCTCCACCCGGATGGCCTGGAGCTTCTCCTCCTGGCTCCGGATCTTTTCATTGAGGTCGTCATTCTTGGTCTCCAGCTCCCGGAGCATGTTTTCCCGCTGCTCCTTGTCGCCGGTGATGTCCCGGCGCAGGTCCTCCAGCTCGGTAAGGGCCTGCTCGGTGGCGGCCCGCTCGGCCTCCAGAGCGGCGGTCTCCTGGCTGAGTTGGGCGATCCTGGCGCTCACCGCCTCCATCCGGGCTCTGATCTCCGCCTGGCCCGCAGCCTTGCCCTCGGCCTCCAGCCGCAGGGCGGCGGCGGCGCCCTCCAGCGCCTCGATCCGGGCTCTGGCGTTGGCGGTGTCCGCCTCGGTCTGGCGGGAGCGGCCCTCGATCTCGGTGAGCTCCGCCCGCAGGCTCCCCCGCTGGCTCTCCAGGTCGACGCAGGTCTTCTCCTGGGCGGCGCTCCGCTCCTCCAGCTGGAGGATCCGATCCTCCAGCTCACGGCACTGGGACTGGGCGGTCTCCAGCTCGTAGATGGCCACGGCCGACTCCCGCCGGGCCTCCTCCAGAGCCTTGACCGCCTGGTCCAGCTGGGCCCGCACCCCGTCCACCTGGGCGTTCAGCCGCTGGAGCTCGTTGGCCCGGCTGAGGATGCCCGCCGACCGGGAGGCCGAGCCGCCCGTCATGGAGCCGCCGGGGTTCAGCACCTGGCCGTCCAGGGTGACGATCTTGAAGCGGTAGCGGTATTTCCGGGCCATGGCGATGGCGGCGTCCATGTCCTCGGCCACCACCACCCGGCCCAGCAGATTGGAAAAAATGTTTTTGTATCTGGGGTCGAACTCCACCAGCCGGTCCCCCATGCCCACGAAGCCGGGCTCGTGCTCCACGGCGGTGTCCCGGAACTCGGAGGGGCGGATGGCGCTCAGGGGGAGGAAGGTACACCGGCCGCCGTCCCGGCGCTTCAGGAAGGCGATGGCGGCCTTGCCGTCCTCCTCGCTGTCCACCACGATGTTCTGCATGGCGCCCCCCAGGGCGATCTCCACCGCCACCGTGTAGGTGTCAGGCACGTGGACCAGCCCGGCCACCGGGCCGTGGATATGGCGGAGGTTCCCCCGCTGGGCCTCCCCCATCACCAGCTTCACCGCCTTGGAGTAGCCCTCGTAGAGCTTCTCCATCTCGGAGAGCATATGGACCCGGGAGGTGAGGGCGTGCTCGTCCATCTGGAGCTTCCGGTGGGTCTCCTGGGCGGTCTCCACCTTCCGCTTCCGGGACTCGGCGCGCATGGTATAGCCGCTGATGACGTTGCCCAGGGCCTCCCGGTCCTCTTTGGCCTTTTTGAGGTCGGCGGCGATCTCCCCGGCCACCGTATGGGCGGCGGAGACCTTCTCCTCCCCGGCGGCGAGCTCCTGCCGGACGGCCTCGTCCCGATCCAGCAGCTCCTGGGCGGCGGCGGCCAGGGCGGAGAGGAGGGCCTTGGCCTCAGCGGCGGAGGCGTTCTCCATGTTCTCCTTCTCCCGCAGGGCCTCCAGCTCGCTCTCCAGGGTGCCGGCGCTGCGGCGCTCGTCCTGGTCGGCCTGCCGGGCGGCGGAGAGCTCCTCCTCCAGCCCAGTTCGCCGGGCGGCGATCTCCTCCAGGCGGGTCCGGCGCTGGTCGATCTGCTCCGAGATGGACCCGGCCCGGCCCTCCTGCTGGTCCAGCTCCCGCCTGACCCGGTCGGCGTTTTCCAGATTGCTCTGGATCTGGGCCCGGAGCACCGCCACCGCCCGCTCGCACTCGTTGGCATCGGCCTGGCGCTGCTGGATCTGGAACCGGACACCCTCGGCCTCCATATCCTTCTCCCGCATTTTGGCGGCGTAGTCCTCGGCGGCGGCGTAGAGCCGCTCCACCAGGACCTTGGCCTCCTCCTTCTGGCGGACGGCGTTTTCATAGTCGGAGAGGAGCTTTCGGCTGTTTGCCCGGACCTTGTCCAGCTGGTCCATCCACAGGGAGATCTCCAGCCCCCGGAGCTCGTCCCGCAGGACCAGGAATTTTTTGGCTTTCTCCGCCTGGGCCCGGAGAGGCTCCACCTGGAGCTCCAGCTCGTCGATCTTGTCGTTGACCCGGACCAGGTTCTCCTGGGTGCGCTCCAGCTTCCGCTCCGCCTCCTCCTTCCGGTGGCGGTAGCGGGAGATGCCGGCGGCCTCCTCAAAGACCT
>CAUBHZ010000036.1 GCA_958435885.1 uncultured Intestinimonas sp.
TGGAGCCCGGCGGCCACCAGGCCGGCGATGTGGGCCATGTCCACGAACAGGTAGGCGCCCACCTCGTGGGCGATGTCGGCAAAGGCCTTGAAGTCGATGATCCGGGGATAGGCGGAGGCGCCGGCGATGATCATTTTGGGCTTGTGCTGCCGGGCCAGATCCCGGACCTGGTCGTAGTCGATGTAACCCTTGTCATTGAGACCGTAGGAGACCATATGATAGTTCTTGCCGGAGAAGTTCACGGGGGAGCCGTGGGTGAGGTGGCCGCCGTTGGCCAGATCCATGCCCAGCACGGTGTCGCCGTGCTCGCACAAGGCCTGATAGACAGCGTAGTTGGCCTGGGCGCCGGAGTGGGGCTGGACGTTGGCGTGGTCGGCGCCGAAGAGTTTCTTTGCCCGCTCAATGGCGATGTTCTCCACCACGTCCACGCACTGGCAGCCGCCGTAGTAGCGCTTGCCGGGATAGCCCTCGGCGTACTTGTTGGTGAGCACCGTGCCCATAGCCACCAGCACCGCTTCACTGACGATGTTCTCAGAGGCGATGAGCTCAATATTCCGCCGCTGCCGGGCCAGCTCGGCCGCCACGGTGGCGCCCACTTCAGGGTCGCTGGCGGTGAGGAAATCGATCATTTCTTGTACCATTGCCGTCGCACCTCGCATCAAGAAAGTAATGTGTCAAAGTGACATGCAAATATTATACCGGAACCTTGGGAGAAATACAACTGTCATTCTTGGAAAAACACAGTCGCATCTTGCCGGGGTTTATGGTATGATAGCAGAGACCGGCGGAAGACCGCCGGCAGTACGGCGTGGAAAGGAATGGCCGATATGACCAAGAAAGAGCGGGCCAGAGCCATCGTGGAGGAGCTCAAGGCCCTTTATCCGGAGGGGATCTGTTCTCTCAACTACCCCAAGCCCTATGAGCTGCTGTTTGCCGTCCGCCTGTCGGCCCAGTGCACCGACGAGCGGGTGAACATGGTGACGCCGGCCCTTTTTGCCCGGTTCCCCACCCTGGAGTCCCTGGCCCAGGCCGACGTGTCCGAGGTGGAGGAGTACATCCACTCCACCGGCTTTTTCCGGGCCAAGGCCCGGGATATCGTGGCCGCCTCCCAGATGATGCTGGAGCAGTTCGGCGGCAGGGTGCCCGACAATATGGAGGACCTGCTGAAACTGCCCGGTGTGGGGCGGAAGACGGCCAACCTCATCCTGGGGGACGCCTACCACGTCCCCGGCGTGGTGGTGGCGGACACCCACTGCATCCGCATCTCGGGCAAGCTGGGCCTCACCGACGGCACCAAGGACCCGGGCAAGGTGGAGACTCAGCTCAGGAAGGTGCTGCCGCCGGAGGAGTCCAACGACTTCTGCCACCGGATGGTGCTCCACGGCCGGGCGGTGTGCACCGCCCGGAAGCCGGACTGCCAGAACTGCACCTTGCGGCCCTGGTGCGCCTTCTTCCAAAAAAGCGCCAAATGACCGGCTCGACGAATGAGAAAAAGGACCTGCGGCCTACGCCGCAGGTCCTTTTGACATTTTAATGTTAAAAATCAGGCCCTTTGATCTCCTCCCAGTAGCGCTTGGCGGCCTGCTCCGTCTTGTTTTCGGCGTAGGTGTAGTACCGGGTACCCAGGAGGCTGTCGGGGAGGTACTGCTGCCGTACCCAGTGGTGGGGGAAGTCGTGGGGGTAGAGGTAGCCCTGTTCCCGCTCCATGCCAGCGGAGTCGGCGTGTTTATTCTGGAGGTGGCGGGGATAGTCCCCGGTCTTGCCCGCCCGCACGTCGGCCAGGGCGGCGTCCAGGGCGATGTGGGCGGAGTTGGATTTGGGGCTGGTGGCCATGAGCACCGCCGCGTCCCCCAGGGGGATGCGGGCTTCAGGGAGGCCCAGCATGTTGGCGGCGTCCACGCAGGCCTTGACGATGGGGATGATCTGGGGGTAGGCCAGGCCGATGTCCTCGCAGGCGATGACCATGAGGCGGCGGCAGGCGGAGATCAGGTCCCCCGCCTCCAGCAGCCGGGCCAGGTAGTGGCAGGCGGCGTCGGGGTCGGAGCCCCGGATGGACTTCTGGAGGGCGGAGAGGATGTCGTAATGGTCGTCCCCCTCCCGGTCGTACCGCATGGCGGAGCGCTGGGCCACCACCTGGGCGTCGGCCAGGGTCACCCGCAGCACTCCATTTTCCCGCCGGGCGGTGTTCATCAAAAGCTCCACCGCGTTCATGGCCTTGCGCACGTCGCCGCCGCAGGCCGAGGCGATGGCCTCCCGCACCCCGTCCTCACAGGAGAGCTCCGCCCCCAGTCGGCCGGCCATGATGGCCATGCCCCGGTCGATAGCGGGGAGGACGTCGGCGGGCTCCACCGGCTTGAACTCAAAGACGGTGGAACGGCTGAGCACGGCGTTGTAGACGTAGAAGTAGGGATTCTCCGTGGTGGAGGCGATGAGGGTGACGTCTCCCTTCTCAATGACCTCCAGCAGGGACTGCTGCTGCTTTTTGTTGAAGTACTGGATCTCGTCCAGGTAGAGGAGAATGCCGTTGGGCGCCAGCATGGTGCCCACGTCGGCCAGTACGTCCTTCACGTCGGAGAGGGAGCCGGTGGTGGCGTTGATCCGCCGCAGGGCGCGGTTGGTCCGGGCGGCGATGAGGTTGGCCACGGTGGTCTTGCCGGTGCCCGAGGGACCATAGAAGACCAGGTTAGGGATGTTCCCGCTCTCGATGATGCGCCGCAGCAGCCCGTCCGGGCCCAGAATGTGCCGCTGGCCCACCACTTCGTCCAGGCTGGTAGGGCGGATCTCGTCCGCCAGAGGCCGGTACGCCATAAAAAGACCTCCCGAAAAAAGAATGGAGGGGAATGTTCCCCTCCATTCTAACATGTGTTCGATTCTGCGTAAAGGGGAACTTCCCCTTACCGCTGGCGCTGAAAGCCGAGATAGCGGGTCCCCTGGAAGGTGAGACTGCCCTGGTCATCCTCCACCAGCATGCCGTATTCCCCTCTGGGGATGAGAAACTCCATGCGATCGCCGCTCTCCACCTGGAAGGTGGCGTAATAGGTGGTGGAGGTCCGTATTCCGTGGTCGTCGTGGCTGCGGCGAATGATGTCACTCCGCTTGGTGACGACCTGGGCACGCACCGTCAGAACGGGGGAGCGGTTGTTCCGATGCCACTGGGAGGCGCCTCTCACAACAACGAAAATAATGCAGCCGATGATGAGGACGAACACGATGAGGAACAGAATGGGGAAAAGCTGGAAGAGAAGGTTCATGGAGCTGTATCCTGCCATCTGAAAGGCCCTCCGTTCTCTGTTTTTCTCCATTCTACCATGTATCCGCGCCTTCGTAAAGGGCGCGCTGCGGCTTTTCCCGGACGGGAAGGGCCCGGAGCCGGCCGTTACAGGAAGCTGGTCTCCAGCCCCGTTTTCCGGCAGCCCTCGGGGGCGTAGCGCCAGTGTCCCAGCCGGCCGTCAGTGATGAAGTAGGTGAGGGGCGGCGGCGTGGGCTCCGGGGGCAGCCGGTCGATGATGAGGAGCTTGATTTTCATCCGCTCGGGCAGGATGGACTTGAGGAAGACGGAGACCCGGTCTCCCTCCCGCAGGTCCTCCCGGGGCTCGGCCAGGCCGGACAGATTGGGGAAGAGCTCCACAAAAATGCCGTAGTCCTTGATGCCCCGGACCCAGCCTGCCACCGTCATGCCGGGGGCGAGACGGCGGGCGTTCTCCTCCCAGGTGCCCAGCAGCTCCCGGTGGGTAAGCCGTACCCGGCCCAGGTTGGGGTCGGTGTCCACCACGGCGGCGAAGATCTCCTGGCCCACGGCGAAGCGGCAGGCGGGGTGGGGGATACGGGAGACCGAGATCTGCTCCAGGCCGATCATGGACACCAGGCCGCAGCCCATGTCCACAAAGGCGCCGAAGGGCTCCAGATGGGTGACGGTGCAGGGGATGACCATGCCTGGCCGCAGCCGGGCCATGAGGGCCTCCCGGGCCAGCAGCTGGGCCCGGCGGCGGGAGAGGAGGAGCCGGGGACCCTCAGGGCCCTCCATGACCCCCTCCACCAGAAAACACACCGGCTTGCCCACCCGGGAGAGGATGGCGATGTCCCGGACGGTGCCCTCTGCCACCCCCACGGCGGTCTCCAGCCGGGGGATCACCCCGATGAAGGGTCCCAGGGCTACGGTGAGGTCGTGTTCCGGGGAACAGGAGAGGGCCATGCCCTCCAGGATCTGGTCCCGGTCCCGGGCGGAGAGCAGCCCGGACAGAGAGGAACAGGCGGCCCGGTTCTCCGGCGTCTCCAGGCGTCTGCCCTCGGGAAGAAAACGGCTGAGCATCCCGATCATTCCTTTCTATGGTCCCGTTTTTTGCGGATAAGTCACTATATGCGCCGGGAAAGCCGGAATTGACAGGAGCGGTCCGGGAACCTATAATAAAATAATTGTAATCTGCGGGAAGGAGGCGCCCACCATGGATGTGCGTCTGGGCGATGTTTTGGAGATGAAGAAGCCCCACCCCTGCGGCAGCAAGGAGTGGCTGGTGCTGCGGGTGGGAATGGACTTCCGGCTCCGCTGCCAGGGCTGCGGCCACGAGGTCATGCTGCCCCGGAGCAAGGCGGAAAAGAACATCAAAAAGATCCTGCGGGAGGAGGAGCAGCCGTGAAAAAGTACTGGAGCCGCCGGATTCGGGATATGGTTCCCTACGTGCCGGGGGAGCAGCCCAAGGACCGGGTCTTTATCAAGCTCAACACCAATGAGAACCCCTATCCCCCGTCCCCCAAGGCCCTGGAGGCCCTGCGGGAGACGGCGGACGACCGGCTGCGGCTCTACCCGGACCCGGAGTGTGCGCAACTCCGCGCCGCCATCGCCGCCGCCCACGGCCTCTCCCCGGAGCAGGTCTTCCCCGGCAACGGCTCCGACGAGGTGCTGGCCTTCTGCTTCCAGGCCTTCTTTGACCCCGACCGGCCGGTGTGCTTTGCCGACATCACCTATACCTTCTACGCCGTCTACGCCGAGTATTTCGGCCTCACCCCCCGGCTCATCCCCCTGGGAGAGGACTTCTCCCTGCCGGTGGCGCCCTTCTGCACCGGGGACAGCGGCGGCGTGGTGGTGGCCAACCCCAACGCCCCCACGGGGCTGGAGGTGGCCCGGGAGGACCTGATCCGCATTCTGGAGTCCAACCCCCAGGCGATAGTCCTGGTGGATGAGGCCTACATCGACTTCGGCGGCACCTCCGCCGACACCCTGGTGGACCGCTATGACAACCTGGTGGTGGTGCGCACCCTCTCCAAGGGCCACGGCCTGGCCGGCATGCGGGTGGGCTACGCCCTGGGCAATCCCGACCTGATGGCCGCCCTCCGGTGCGTCCGGGACTCCATCAACTCCTATACTGTGGACCGCGCCGCCCAGGCGGCGGCCACCGCCTCCATCGCCGATGCGGCCTATTTTGAAGCCCAGGCGGCCAAGGTGTCCGCTACTCGGGACCGGGCGGCGGCGCAGCTGCGGGAGCTGGGCTTTGACGTCACCGACTCCAAGGCAAACTTCTTGTTTGTCCATCACCCCAAAGTCGCCGCCAAGACTCTGCTGGACGGTCTGCGGCAGCGGGGCATCCTGGTGCGCTGGTTTGACCGGCCCAGGATCTCCGACCACCTGCGCGTCACCGTGGGCACCGACGAGGAGATGGAGGCCCTTTATCAAGCCATGAAAGAACTGACGGAGGAACGTTTGTGAGATACGAAGGCGACATCTACCGTCCGCCGGGAGAGTGGAAGAGCTATCTGCTCCAGGCCACGGTGGGCTGCTCCAACAACACCTGCACTTTTTGCAATATGTACCGGGACAAGAAGTTCCATATCCGCCCCATGGCGGACATCCTGGAGGATATCCGCATGGCCAAGGCCTACTACGGCGATGTGCGGCGGGTCTTTCTCTGTGACGGCGATGCCATCATCATGCGCACCGCCGACCTCATCACCATTCTGGATACCCTCTACGCCACTTTCCCCTCTCTGGAGAAGGTGACCACCTACGCCGGACCCCGGAGCACCCTCACCAAGACTCCGGAGGAACTGAAGCTCCTGCGGGAGCACGGCCTGGCCCGGGCCTACCTGGGGGTGGAGACGGGGAGCGACACCCTCCTGCGAAAGGTGAAGAAGGGCGTGGATGCCCGGCAGATGCTGGAGGCCGGAACGCGGCTCCGGGAGGCGGGCATGGACCTGTGGGTCATGATCCTGCTGGGCCTGGGGGGACGGGACGGCAGTGAACAGCATATCCTGGACACCGCCGCCATGATGAACGAGATGAAGCCCCGGCACCTCTCCGCCCTCACCCTGACCCTCTACCCCGGCACCGAGCTCTACGACGACTGGCGGGCGGGGAAATTCCAGCCCATCACCCCCATGGACAGCCTGCGGGAGGCCCGGCTCCTCATCGAGAAGCTGGAGGTGGACCCACTCCACTTCACCTGTGACCACGCCTCCAACTATGTGCCGCTGAAGGGGAGTCTGCCGGAGGACCGGGAGCGGTTCCTGGCCCAGCTGGACCGGGCACTGGAGAGCGGCGCCGGCATGCGCCCCGAGTGGAGCCGGGGTTTTTGAGCCCGGGGGAAAGTATTCCTTTACTTCACGGGGCAAAGTTGCTATAATGTATCTGTTAGGCAGGCCTACCGTAAGGGAAGGGCCTGACGACAATTTGATATTCATCCGCACAGGTGCAGCGACGCAGCTGCTGAAAAGGGAAGTCCGGTGAAAATCCGGCGCAGTCTTACCTCTACTGTGAGCGCGGACGAGGGCGTGGACCACCCATTGGCCGGGACGGCTGAGAAGGGACGCCTGAGGAGGAAGCGTGAGCCAGGAGACCTGCCGTGCGGAGAGATCGTGTTGCTCTTAGGTGGAGAGGACCAGACCAGTACCGTTGACGACGGGCCCTTTCCATCCAGGAAAGGGCCCGTTTTATGTCTCGAAAGCCCCGGGAGGTGGATCATTTGAGCAATTTTGAACACTATATCTCCGTGGGGCGGGAGAAGCTGCGGTGCGGCTACACCACCGGCACCTGCGCGGCGGCGGCGGCCAGAGGGGCGGCGGAGCTCCTCCTCACCGGAGCGCTGCCCCCGGTGGTGCGTATCGATACCCCGGCAGGCATTCCGGTGGAGGTCGAGCTGCTGGAGCCGTCGGCGGGACCTGGCTGGGCCTCCTGCGCCGTCCGGAAGGACGGCGGCGACGACCCCGACGCCACCCACGGCACCCTCATCTTCGCCCGGGTGGAGCGGTGTGACGATTCCGGCGTCACCATCGACGGCGGGGAGGGGGTGGGCCGGGTCACCAAGCCCGGCCTGGACCAGCCCGTGGGAGCCGCCGCCATCAATCACGTCCCCCGGCAGATGATCGGGCAGCAGGTGGCCGCCGCCATGGCGGACCACGGCTGTGACGGCGGGCTGAAGGTGGTGATCTCCGCCCCCGAGGGGGAGAAACTGGCCCAAAAGACCTTCAACCCCCGGCTGGGCATCGTGGGGGGCATCTCCATCCTGGGCACCTCCGGCATCGTCCGGCCCATGAGCGAGGCCGCCCTCATCGACTCCCTCCGGCTGGAGCAGGACATGCTTGCCGCCGCCGGGGCGACGGACATCGTGGTCACCCCCGGCAACTACGGGGAGACCTTCGCCCGGGAGGTGCTGGGCCTGGGGCTGGGCCGCTGGTGCACCTGTTCCAACTACATCGGCGAGGCCATTGACCACGCCGCCGGCCTGGGTTTCCGCAGCCTGCTGCTGGTGGGCCATGTGGGCAAGCTGTGCAAGGTGGCCGCCGGGGTGATGAACACCCACTCCCGGGTGGCCGACGGCCGGCGGGAGACCCTGTGTACCCACGCCGCCCTGTGCGGCGGGGACCGGGCCACGGTGGAGGCCCTCTACCATACTGTTACCACCGACGACGCCGTGGCCATCCTGGACGGGGCCGGACTGCGGGAAGCGGTCATGGCCTCCCTGACCCAGGCCCTGGACGAACAGCTCAAACGCCGGGCGGGGGCGGAGATGGCCATTGAGGCCATCTTCTTCTCCAACCGCTATGGAATTCTGGGAAAGACGGCGGGAGCCGACCGGCTGGCCGCTTTCCACCCCATCTCATCGTGAAAGGAAGTTGTGACCATGATCCACTTCATCGGCGCGGGCCCTGGAGTCGCCGACCTCATCACCGTCCGGGGAGCCAAGCTCCTGGGGGAGGCCGACGTCATCATCTACGCCGGAAGCCTGGTGAACCCCGCCCTGCTGGACTATAAGAAGGAGGGCTGCATCGTCTACGACAGCGCCTCCATGACCCTGGAGGACGTCATCGACGTCATGAAGGACGCCGAGGCCAAAGGGTGGGACACCGTTCGCCTCCACACCGGCGACCCCTGCCTCTACGGCGCTATCCGGGAGCAGATGGACCTGCTGGACAAACTGTGCCTGGCCTACGACGTGACCCCCGGCGTCTCCTCCTTCTCCGGAGCCGCCGCCGCCCTGGAGGCCGAGTACACCCTCCCCGACGTGTCCCAGAGCGTCATCATTACCCGCATGGCGGGCCGCACCCCGGTGCCCGAGGGGGAGAAACTCTCCAAGATGGCCTCCCACGGCTGCACCATGGTCCTCTTCCTCTCCACCGGTCTGCTGGAGGAGGTGGAGAAGGAGCTGATGGAGGGCGGCTATGCCCCCGACACCCCCGCCGCCATCGTCTACAAGGCCACCTGGCCGGAGCAGGCGGTCTACCGCTGCACCGTGTCCACGCTGGCGGCTACCGCCAAGGCGCACAACGTCACCAAGACCGCCCTCATCACCGTGGGCGGCTTCCTGGGGGACAAGTACGACCGCTCCAAGCTCTATGACCCCGCCTTCACCCACGGCTACCGGGAGGCCAGCAAGTGAGGATCGCCCTCACCGCCTTCACCCGCCGGGGGACCGGACTGGCCGGAAAGCTGGCCCACGACCTGGCGGAGATCGGCCACAGCTGCGCCCTGGCGGTGCCGGAGCGGCTGTCGCCGGAGACGGGGCTTCCCGGCTACGGGAGCCTGGGGGAATGGACCGGGGCACGGTTTACCGACACCGACGCCCTCCTCTTCGTGGGGGCCAGCGGCATCGCCGTCCGGGCCATCGCCCCCTATGTGAAGGATAAATTTACCGACCCCGCCGTGGTGTCGGTGGACGAGGCGGGACACTTCGTCGTCCCCCTCCTCTCCGGCCATGTGGGGGGCGCCAACGACCTGGCCCGGCTGGTGGCCCGGTTCACCGGAGGCGCGGCGGCGGTGTCCACCGCCACCGATGTGAACGGTTTTTTCGCCGTGGACCAGTGGGCAAGGGAGCAAGGATTTTTCCTTGACGGACGTGGAGGGGCCAAACGGGTGTCCGCCTCCCTGCTTGCAGGGGTTTCCGTAGGGCTGTCAAGTGATTTTCCTGTCCAGGGAGAGCTGCCCCGAGGAGTGGAGGAGGGACCGGCGGAGGCCGGCATCGCCCTCACCCTGGACCCGGAAAAGACGCCTTTCCCCCACACCGTCCGCCTCATCCCGCCGGTGCTCCACCTGGGTATCGGCTGCCGCCGGGGCACGGCGGCGGAGACCATTGCGGCGGCGGTGGAGCGGGTCTTTGAGACCCATCACCTCTCGGTCAGAGGGGTGGCCGCGGTGTGCTCCATCGATCTCAAGAAGGACGAGCCCGGCCTGCTGGCCTTCTGCCGGAGCCTGGGTTTGCCCCTCACCACCTACTCCGCCGAAGATCTGGCGGCGGTGCCGGGGGATTTCACCCCATCCCCCTTTGTGAAGGGGGTCACCGGGGTGGACAACGTGTGTGAGCGCGCCGCCGTCCGGCGGGGCGGCACCCTGATCGTACCAAAACAGGCGGGTGAGGGGGTCACCGTGGCGGTGAGCCAGGTCCCCCTCACCATCCGCTTTTCTGAAAAAGGAGATTGATTCATGCGAGTGACAGTTGTGGGCCTGGGGCCCGGCGCGGGCCGGGATCTGACGGGCCGTGCCCGGGAGGCCCTGGAGCGGGCCGACCTCATCGTGGGCTATACCGCCTACATCGCCCT
>CAUBHZ010000037.1 GCA_958435885.1 uncultured Intestinimonas sp.
GGAAGCGGACGTGCAGGTCGTTAACACACAAAAGCTTTCCCACGGTCACACCTCCCTGCCCTGCTGGGCCCGGCGCTGGAGCCCCTCGCTGAGGAGGCTGAAGCCCAGGATCAAAAGGGCGATGGTGCCGCCCACGCTGAGGGCATACCAGGGGGCGCTGTTCAAGTAGGTCTGGCTGTCGCTGAGCATGGAGCCCAGGCTGGCGTAGGGGGGCTGGATGCCGATGCCCAGAAAGCTCATGCTGGCCTCGCTGAGGATGGCGTTGTTGAAGCCGATGGTGATGGCGCTCAGCAACACCGGCATGGTGTTGGGCAGGATGTGGGAGAAGAGGATGCGCACGTTTCCCACCCCCATGAGCCGGGCGGAGCGGATATAGTTGAGATCCCGGCACCGGGCGAACTCTCCCCGGACGATGCGGGCGAAGCTGGGGATGAAGAGGATACCCAGGGCGAAGATCACGTTGTAGGTGCCCTGGCCGATGATGCTCACCACCACCAGGGCCAGCAGGATGCTGGGAAAGGCGGTGATGGAGTCGCACACCCGGGTGAGGATCACGTCGGCGGGACCGCCGTAGTAGCCGCACAGACTGCCGATGAGGATGCCGAAGACGCACCCGATGGCCACCACGCACACGGCGATGAGGAAGGAGGTGCCGGCGCCGCTGAGGACCCGGCTGAAAATGTCCCGGCCGAAGTTGTCGGTGCCCAGCAGGTGGAGGAGGGATGGACCCTGGTTCTTGGCCGAGGCGTCCATGGCGGTGGTGCCGTAGGGGGTCCACACGTAGCCCACCAGAATGAGGGCCACCATCACCCCGCTGATGGCACCGCCGATATAGAGTAAGGGATTCCCTTTTGCTTTCATATTCAGATTGACCTCCTCAGCGCAGTCTGAGCCGCGGGTCTACCAGCTGGTAGAGAAGGTCGGCCACGAAGTTCACGATGACGATCCAAGCGGCCATGATGACCACGATGGCCTGGACCACGGGAAAGTCCCGGTTGGAGATGCTGGCCAGAAGGAGCCGGCCCACCCCGGGAATGGTGAAGACCTGCTCGATGATGATGGTGCCGGTCATGATCTCGGCGGCGGAGACCGCCAGGAAGGTGATGACCGGGATGAGGGCGTTTTTGAGCACATGGCGGCGGAGGATGCCGCCCCGGTCGCCGCCCCGGCTGCGGGCGGTGCGGACGTAGTCCTTGCCCGACTCCTGGAGGATGGCGCTGCGGAGCATCTTGACCGTCATGGCGATGCGGGGGATGGCGATGGACAGGGCGGGCAGGATGAGATAGCTGAGAAAAGCCCCCCAGTCCTGGGTGTAGGAGACGAAGTCGCCGGGGGTGAAGATTTTCAGGATGATCCCGAAGAAGAAGCAGGAGAGGATGCCGATGAAGAAGGCGGGCACGCTCATGACCACCTGGTCCACCGCGGTGACCAGGCCGTCCAGCCAGCCGCTGCGGACGCTGCCGGCCAGGATGCCCAACGGGATGGAGAGGACGATGGTGATGACAAAGGAGAGGATGGTGAGACAGAAGGTGATGGCCAGCTTCTCCCCCAGCATCTCAGACACCGGCATGTGGTAGCTGTAGCTCTCCCCCATGTCCCCCTGCACAAAGCCGGTCAGCCAGTCCAGGTAGCGCACCGGGATGGGCCGGTCCAAGCCCAGCTCCGCACGGAGCTCGGCCTTGGCCTCCTCGGTGGCCTCGGTGCCCAGGAGCTTGGTGGTGGGATCGCCGGGGATGATCTGGAAAGCAAGGAAGGCGAGGAGCGAAACAATGAACAATGTAATAATGAGAGTGAGGAATTTTTTCGCTACATATTTCATCTCCCCGCCTCCTTTCTTTCAGGTTCGGGACCCGGCCGGAACTCAGGCGGCCGTGTCGAAGTACAGCTTGGACATGTCGATCACATAGAGGGGATAGAACTCATACCCCTTCAGATCGGGGCACATGGCCACAAAGTCGGCCAGATCCTGGAGATAGACGTTGGCCGCCGTATCGCTGAGGATCTTGAGGCACTCCTTGTAGTAGGCCGTCTGCTGGGCGTCGTCCACGGTGGACTGGGCGGCGGCGTAAGCGGCATCATAATCAGCGTTGTTGTAGTTGATCATGTTCTTGTCGTTGTCGCTCACCCACCGGGCCAGCATGCCGCTGGCGTTGAGGGTGCTGGAGTCGAAGCCCACCACGGTGGACTGGAAGTTCCGAGCGCCGTAGACGTCATTGACCCAGGTGTTCCAATCCACCAGCTGGATCTCCGCCTTCACCCCCACGGCGGCCAGCTGCTCCACCAGCACCGTGGCGGTGTCCACGTGGGGCTGGTAGTTGCTGGGCACGGTGATGGTAAAGGAGAAGCCGTCGGGATAGCCCGCCTCCGTCAGCAGCTCCTTGGCCTTCTCAGGGTCATAGGGATAGGCGTCGGCCAGGCTGGCGTCAAAGTACTTGGTGAAGGCGGGGTACATGGAGGAGCCCACCTTGGTGCCGTGGCCCTCGGCGGTGAGCTCCATCATGGCGTCCACATCCACCGCGTAGCACAGGGCCTGGCGCACCTTCTCATTGTTGAAGGGCTCCACGGCGTTGTTGAGGTAGAGGGCCTGCACCAGGTTCATGGTCCCCTCCAGCACCTGGTAGCCGTTGCTCAGGTTGTTCACCTGGTCGATGGTCAGGTGGGCCACCAGGTCCAGGGCGCCGGAGTCCAGGGCGGTGAAGAGGGCGGTGTTATCCTCGTAGATCTTGTAGGTCACCTTGTCCAGATGGGCGGGCTCCCCGTAGTATTCGTCGTGCTTCTCCAGGATGATGTTCTCCTGGACGCTGCGGGAGACGAACTTGAAGGGACCGGTGCCCACAGGCTGGGTGGCCTGCTCGGTGTAGCCGGCGGGGACGATGTACACGCTGGCCACATAGCTGAGGAAATCGCTGTTCGGGGCACTCAGGACCATGGTGATCTGATTGCCATCGGCCGTCATGCTGGTGACAGCAGAAAGCGCCTCCACCACGGCGGAAGTCACCGAGGTTGCGGCGCAGGTTTCAAAGGAATAGAGCACGTCGTCGGGGGTACACACAGCGCCGTTGTGGAAGACCACGTTGTCACGCAGGGTGAACACGTAAGTCAAACCATCCTCCGACACGGACACGTCGGAGGCGACAGCGTTGACATAGTTCCCGCTGGAGTCGGGCTTTACCAGCCCTTCGAAGACGTTGAACATGACCTCTCTAGTTCCTGCGGCCGTCATCTGATACGGGTCAAGACTATCATCCAGGTCCTGGGCGATCCCCACGGTGAGTTCATTGGCGTGGGGCGCCCCGGAAGAAGGCGTAGTTTCGTCGCTGGGGGCGGTCGTCTGAGTCGTTGCTCCTCCGCATGCGCTGAGTGAACACGCCAGGGCGGCCACCGCCAGGAAAACTGCAAGAATCCGTTTTTTCATTGCCGATTCTCCTTCCACTGTCCCGGGGGACAGCGTTACAACAAAATAACTTCTTCTCCCATTATTAAATTGTCGCGCTCTATTGTAGTGCATCCCGCTGGAAATTACAAGCCCCAGGAAATTTTTTCTGTTTCTGTGGGCCACTTTTCCTTTTTTAAAACTACATATGTCTTTTATCTTGACAGATGTAGTTTAATGGCGTATGATAATCCGGACCACAGGCCGGGCTGAAAAATGCCCGGCCCAGCCATCGGAGGGATTTTCATGACCCACGCAAGCGACGAAAACCTGGACCTGCGGCAGCGCCGGACCCGGCAGTCCCTGGTGCGGGCGCTGGAGGAGCTGCTGGCGGAGCGGCCCTTCCAGTCCCTCTCCGTCACCGACATCTGCCAGCGGGCCATGGTCCACCGCACCACCTTCTACGCCCACTTCAACGACAAGCAGGAGCTGCTGCGCTACCTGCTGCTGGGGGTGGAGCGTCGGTGCGTGGAGACCTGTCTGCCCCGGGACTGGTCCGGAGCGGCCCGGGACTACTTCCTCACCGCCGCACGGAACGTGCTGGACTTCTTCCAGTCCAGACGGGACTTCTACCGCACCTGCCTGCGCAGCGGCGCCGACATCGACGCCCACGTGCTGGAGGACCAGGCGGCAAGGGACCTGGGCCAGCTCCTCTCCCACCCCAGGTTCCACGCCGCCTTCCCCGACTCCGACCCCCGCATCACCGCCCGGTTCTACACCGGCGCCATGCTGTCCCTTCTGCGCTGGTGGCTGGACAGCGACGACCCCGTCTCCGTGGAGCGTCTCATCGCCCATCTGGAGCGCTTCATCCCAGCACTCTGATCAGGAGGACCCCCTATGGACCAGGAAAAGCACACCGAAACCTTCATGACCAAGCTCTCCCGCTTCATCGTCGACAAGCGGAAGGCCTTCTACCTCGTCTTTCTGGCGGCCTTTCTCTTCTGCGCCGCCTCCATCAATAAGGTAGAGATCAACAACGACATCACCTCCTACCTCCCCGCCGACACCGAGACCCGCCGGGGACTCACCCTCATGGACGAGGAGTTCGTCACCCTGGGCTCCGCCGACGTCATGGTCTCCAACATCCCGCTGGAAACCGCCCGGGAGCTGTGCCACAAGCTGGAGATCCTGCCCGGCGTCTCCGGTGTCACCTTCGACGACTCCGCCGACCACTACCACGACTCCGCCGCCCTCTTCTCCGTCACCTTCGACGCCCCGGAGGACGACCCCGAGGCCGTCACCGCCCTCCAGGCCGTCCAGGATGCCCTGGAGGGCTACGACGTCTACGTCTCCACCCAGGTAGGCCGGGATGAGTCGGCCAGTCTTCAGAAGGAAATGACGGTTATTCTGGCCATTGCCGCCGCCGTCATCGTGGTGGTCCTCCTCTTCACCTCCAAGAGCTACATGGAGGTGCCCGTCTATCTCATCGTCTTCGCCGCGGCGGCGGTGCTCAACATGGGCACCAACTTCATCTTCGGCACCATCTCCTTCATCACCAACTCCATCGCCGTGGTGCTCCAGCTGGCCCTGGCCATCGACTATGCCATCATCTTCTGCCACCGGTACATGGAGGAGCGGGACAACGGCCTGGACCCCCGGGAGGCCGACATCGCCGCCCTGAGCAAGGCCATCGTGGAGATCTCCTCCTCCAGCCTCACCACCATCTCGGGCCTGGTGGCCCTCATGCTCATGCAGCTGCGCATCGGCTTCGACATGGGCATCGTCCTGGCCAAGGGCATCGTGTGCTCCATGCTGTGCGTGTTCCTCCTGATGCCCGGCCTGCTCATGCTCTTCAGCCGGCCCATCGAGCGTACCCGCCACAAAAACCTGGTGCCCGACATCGGCTTCTGGGGCCGGGGCGTGGTGAAGCTGCGGTACATCCTCCCCCCCATCTTCCTGGTGGTATTGGTGGCGGGGGCCATTCTCTCCAGCAAGTGCGAGTACGTCTTCGACACCAACGACGCCGACTTTGACAACAAGCCCGACTGGCGCATCGCCGAAGAGAAGGTCACCGACACCTTTGGCAAGAAAAACACCATCGCCGTGCTGGTGCCCCGGGGGGACTACGACAAGGAAAAGCAGGTCCTGGAGCAGGTCTCCCGACTGCCCCAGGTGACCCAGGCCACCGGCCTTGCCAACATCGAGGTGGAGGACGGCCGTGTCCTCACCGACGCCCTCACCCCCCGGCAGTTCTCCGAGCTGGCCGGGGTCGACATCGAGCTCTGCCGCCTCCTCTACCAGGCCTACGGCCTGAGCGTGGAGGAGTACGGCGCCATCTTCCAGAACCCCGACGACTACGCCGTCCCCCTCATCGACGTCTTTGAGTTCCTGCTGGAGCAGAAGGACAAGGGCGTGGTGAACCTCACCGGCGACCAGGAGGAAAAGGTGGAGGACCTCCGGGAGGAGCTGGACCTGGGTCTGGAGCAGCTCCGGGGCGAGAATTGGTCCCGGCTGGTCTTCGTGGCCGACGTCCCCACCGAGGGGGAGGACACCTACGCCCTGCTGGACCAGATCCGCGCCATCGCCCAGGCCCAGTACGGCGACGACGTCATCCTGGTGGGCAACTCCACCAACGCCTTCGATCTGGCCAGTTCCTTCTCCGGGGACAACCTGAAGATCAGCGTGCTCACCGCCCTCTTCGTCATGGTCATCCTCCTCTTCACCTTCAAGTCCGCCGGTCTCCCCATCCTGCTGGTGCTCACCATCCAGGGCTCCATCTGGATCAACTTCTCCATCCCCGTGCTCACCGGCACCAACCTCTTCTTCCTGAGCTACCTGGTGGTGAGCTCCATCCAGATGGGCGCCACCATCGACTACGCCATCGTCATCACCAATCGCTACCTGGAGCTCAAGGGCACCATGGACCGGAAAGAGGCCGCCATCGCCGCCCTGAGCCAGAGCTTCCCCACCGTGCTCACCTCGGGCACCATTATGGCCGTGGCCGGCTTCCTCATCGGCGGCATCTCCACCGACGCCACCATCGGCTCCGTGGGCCAGGCCCTGGGCCGGGGCACCGTCACCTCCATTTTCCTGGTGATGACCGTGCTGCCCCAGATGCTCGTGCTGGGTGACGTCCTCATCGAGCGCACCGCCATCACCCTCAACCGCGACCGGAAACAGCGCTTCAACCAGGGCACCATGCGCCTGGACGGCCACGTCCGAGGCCACGTGTCCGGCTTCGTGGACGGCGAGTTCAAGGGGGTCATCCACGGCAGCGTGGACGCCCTCATCGAGAGCAAATACCAGGAGCCCGACCGCTCCCAGGAGGATAACACATGAGACAGTTCAGACGATTTGCCGCCCTGCTGCTGGCGGGGCTCCTCCTCTCCGGCCAGGTCCTCCCCGCCCTGGCCGCCGCCCCCGACCTGGTCATCCGCAGCCGGGAGGACTTTCTCACCTTTGCCCAGCGCTGCACCAGCGACACCTGGTCCCAGGGCCTCACCGTGTCCCTGGAGGCCGACATCGACCTGAGCGGCAGCGGCTTCACCGCCATCCCCATCTTCCAGGGCACCTTCCACGGCAACGGCCACACCGTCCAGGGCTTCTCCCTCACCGGGAAGGGCTCCCGGATGGGTCTCTTCCGCACCCTCACTGAGACCGCCGTGGTGGACAATCTGACGGTGGAGGGGGCTGTGGCTCCCGGCGGCACTGCGGGCCAGGTGGGCCTCCTGGCGGGGGAGAACTACGGCACTATCCGCAGCTGCACCGCCAGGGGCGCCGCCACCGGCGTCCAGGACGTGGGCGGTCTGGTGGGCCTCAACGGCGAGAGCGGCACCATCGAGGGGTGCTCCAACACCGCCGCCGTCTCCGGCACCACCAACGCCGGCGGCATCGCCGGGCAGAACCTGGGCACCCTCCGCAGCTGCACCAACAGCGGCGAGATCGACACCGCCGCCGACCAGGACCCGCCCACCAGCGTGGGCGGCATCGCCGGCCTCTCCCGGGGCACCATCCAGGGCTGCCGAAACTCCGGCGCCGTGGGCTATGCCCACCTGGGCTACAACATGGGCGGCATCGTGGGCCTCCAGTCCGGCGGTGTGCTGGACTGCGTCAACACCGGCGCCGTCAAGGGCCGCAAGGACGTGGGCGGCATCGTGGGCCAGTTCGAGCCCAACACCCAGCTCACCTACGGTCCCTCCCCCATGGACCGGCTCAACGACGCCCTGGCGGTGCTCTTTGACCAGATGTCCGTCTTTGTCAACCAGGTCAACGACATCACCACCCGTGGGGTGGCCGACGCCCAGGTCATCGAGGACGCCATGGGCCAGATCCAGGACCGCACCCACGACGCCGGCACGGAGGGCCACCAGGATTTTCAGGCCATGTCCGACCAGCTCTACGGCTACACCCAGGACATCAGTGACGCCCTGGACCGGCTCCATCAGAATGCCGACGCCTTCCAGTCCGCCGCCAACGGCGATCTGGACACCCTGCTGGAGGAGACCGACCGTTTCCGTACCGCCCTGGACGACATGCTCTCCAGTGTGGATACCGGCCTCTCCCAGTCCGTTGAGGCCCTGGACGACACCGCCGGCGACATCCACCGCCAGGGCCTCATCATCCGGAATTCCCTCACGCAGATGAATCAGGAGCTTCAGTCGCTCCAGTCCTATATTCAGGATGTCACCCAGCTGGTGGCGGAGGGGGACTTCATCGGGGCGCTGGAGCTGCCCTTCCCCTCCCTGGACCCCCGGGGCCATCTGACCGACATCGGAGAGGCCGCCGCCGCCATCTCCCGGCTGGCCAACGACCTCACCGGCCGGTGGAAGGACATCAGCGACGAGACCTCCACGGGCCTGGACAAGGCACAAACCCGGGCCGACAAGGCCGCCGACGCCCTCTATGACGCCGCCGACCACCTGCTCGGCGCCGCCGACCGGTTCTCCGGCCAGGTCTCCTCCGACGTGGACGCGGTGGACACCACCGGCGATCTGATCCGGGACCTGCTCAAGGACTACACCGACACCCTGGGCGACAAGGCCCAGTCCGCCGCCGACGACATTGACGCCCAGCTCACCGTCATCCGGGACCAGGTGGACCGGATGACCCAGGCGGCCGGCACCGACAACGACGCCCTCCACACCACCGCCGATCAGATCATCGGCTCCCTGGATCAGGTGCGCCAGGCCATCTACGACCTGGGCCAGGAGCCCGAGCTCACCATCTCCGATCTGGCCGAGGAGGTCACTGAGGGACCCGGCCTGGTGCGGGGCTGCACCGTCTCCGCCGCGGTGGAGGGGGACTCCAACACCGGCGGCATCGTGGGCACCGTGTCCACCGAGCTGGGCTCCGACCCGGAGGAGACCTTCAGCCTGGAAGACATGGAGCTCCTCACTGACGTCTACGCCACCCTCCGGGCGGTGGTCCGGGACTGCCGCTTTGACGGCTCCGTCACCGTGATGAACGACTGCGGCGGCGGCATCGCCGGGCGGTGTGAGGCGGGTGCCATTCTGGACTGCGCCGCCCGGGGCACCGTGGAGACGGGCACCGACTACTGCGGCGGCATCGCCGGGCGGACCAAGGGAGCCGTGACCCGGTGCGCCGCCCTGGTGGACCTCACCGGCGGCAGCTGGCTGGGCGGCATCACCGGCCTGGGCGGCGACCTCACCGACTGCCGGGCCATGGTGCGCTGCGACAGCGACGGAGAGGCCCTGGGCGCCATCACCGGCGCGCGCGACGGAGACCTCGCCGGCAACCGCTACCTGCTGGAGGACCTGCCCGGGGTGGACGGAGTGGATATGGCCGGTGAGGCCCAGGGCCTGGATTTTGACGCCTTCTCCCAGCTGGACTACATCCCCGCCGACTTCCTCACCTTCTCCTACCGCTTCGTGGTGGACGGCAAGACCGTAGCCGAGCTCCCCTTCTCCTATGGCGACGACCTGGACCTCTCCCTGGTGCCTCAGGCGCCGGAGAAGGACGGCCAGTTCGGCGTCTGGCCCGACTACCCCACCCAGGACCTGCGGCGGTCCATGGTGCTGGAGGCCTCCTTCTCCGCCCCCGTCACCACCCTGGCCTCCGGGGAGTCCATCCCCGTCCTGCTAGTCCAGGGCACCTTCTCCCCCGACGCGGCCCTGACCGTGGAGGCCCTTGACCTGCCGGACAATGCCCCCTCGGGCTACGCCCCCATAGCCGCCTACACCTACACCGTCACTGGCTGTAAGGGCGACACCGTCACCCTGCGCCTCCGCACCCAGGACGTGGACCGTCCCGCCGCCGCGGTGCTGGTGGACGGCGTCTGGCGTCTGGCGGAGGCCGAGACCGACGGCAGCTATCTGGTGCTGGAGGGACCGGCAGAGGGCCAGGTGCTGCTGCTGGACCACACCTCCCCCGGAGTCCAGGGCTGGGTCCTGGCTATCTGCGTGGGCGCCGCCGCCCTCCTCCTTTTGCTGCTGTTGGGCTTCCACTGGCGCAGACGGACCAAAAAAGAGGCGGTCCCCCAGGGCTGATCCCCGGAGATCCCGCCCATATCTGCATAAAAACTGCCCCGGCGTCCCAAGGACGCC
>CAUBHZ010000038.1 GCA_958435885.1 uncultured Intestinimonas sp.
CCGTCGTGGCCTTTTCGATCTTCTCGTTCTCAGACATTCAGTTACACCCTTCTTTCTTGTGACACTTCCGCAAGCTCATCACTTGGTCTCGGTGTGGAGCGTGTGCTTTCTGCAGAAGGGGCAGTACTTGTTTCTCTCCAGACGGTCGGGAGTGTTCTTCTTGTTCTTGTTGGTGACGTAGTTGCGCTGTTTGCACTCGGAGCATCTCAGGGTGATCTTCACCCGCGCACCGGCTTTTGCCATGTTTCGGCACCTCCTTCAATGGTTCGGACCCAACAAAAAATGCCGGGTCCGGCTATACCGAATCCCAGCACGTTCGAGAAAGGCACGGGCAAAGCCCGTCCCCAGTCAAAACACGGTAGGTTCGGCATGATCTGCCTCCCTATGTCCTCACATGGAGGGAAAGGGTTTGTGCCCATTACACCGTAAAAATGCGCACAAAAATAAGGCCCTTTTTCATAGGTGCTAATAGCCTATCACAAGTGAGTGAGAAAGTCAAGCATATTTTTACAGTCTTGACAAGACTTCCGTGGGACCGATATAGTGGAGGGGAAAGGAGGGAGGACCATGCGCATCATGGCCATCGACTACGGCGACGCCCGGACGGGGGTTGCCATCTCGGACCCCACGGGATTGCTGGCGGGGTATACGGAGGTCATCCACAGCCGGAAGGGGGAGCAGGTGTGCGCCCGCCTTGCCGAGCTGGTGGAACAATATAAGGTAGAGGAGCTGGTGATGGGCTTTCCCCGGAACATGGACGGCACCGAGGGTCCCAGGGCGGAGCTCTACCGGAATTTTGCCGGTGAGGTGGAGGGAGCCACCGGCCTCACGCCGGTGCTGTGGGATGAGCGGCGGACCACCATCGAGGCCCACGACATCCTCCACGCCAGCGGCAAGAAGATGAAGAACCATAAAAAGACGGTGGATGCCGTGGCGGCGACCCTCATTCTGGAGGGCTACCTGACCCGGAAGCGGACCCAAAGCTAAAACCAAGTGAGAGGCATCCAGGGTGGGGCCCCGCGGAGCGGGGCGTGCCGTCAGGCACGTCCAAGGGGCCGTCGGGCCGGCCCCTTGCCGCAGGGCGGATTCACTCCGCCCGAGGATGTGCAGTAGAAAAGGGTACCCATGGGGGCTCCGCCCCCATGGGAAAAGAGGGGGGAGAAGTATGGGAAATCGCATCAAGCTCCTCACCTGGAAGGACCCCTATGATACGGCTGGGACAGAGGCGCTTTTCGTAGCCGCCATGCGGGATAACTGCGCCTTCCACTACGCCCACTGCCCGGAGTACCGGGCCATCCTGGACCACTTCGGCTTCCGGCCGGATATGCTGCGGACCGCGGAAGACCTGGCCCGGCTGCCGGTACTGCCTACCTTATATTTCAAATCCCACAAGCTCTTCTCCGTGCCGGAGAACCGGATGCTCATCAAGGCCACCTCCTCGGGGACCCGGGGGAAGAAGAGCGTCATCGGCTTCGAGCTGGGGGGACTGTGGAGCGGTTTTCATATGGTGTGGCGCATCCTGCGCTACCACCACTTCCTCTCCCCGGTGCCCACCAACTACCTCATCCTGGGCTACCAACCCCACAAGAGCAACCAGACCGCCGTGGCCAAGACGGCCACGGGCTACACCTACATCACCCCCGCCATCCACCGGGAGTACGCCCTCAAATACAAGAATGGCGGCTACCAGGTGGACTTCGACGGCCTCATCAAGACCCTGGAACGGTACAGCAGGTCCCGGTTCCCCACCCGGTTCATGGGCTTTCCCGCCTACACCTACTTCCTCATGGAGGAGCTGGAGCGGCGGGGCCTCCGCTATCCGCTGCCAAAGAACTCCAAGATCTTCCTGGGGGGCGGCTGGAAGCAGTTCTACCGGGAGAAGGTGGACAAGGAGACCTTCTATGCAAAGGCCTGGGAACGGTTCGCCATCCCGGAGGAGCATGTTTACGAGTCCTTCGGGGCCGTAGAGCACCCCATCTACTATGCTGACTGCAAGTATCACCACTTTCACGTGCCGGTATACAGCCGGGTCATCATCCGGGACGTGCGGACCCTGGAGCCGGTGCCCAACGGTACCATGGGGCTGGTGAACCTCCTTACCCCCATGCTCAACGCCGTCCCCGTCCTGAGCATCATGACCGACGACCTGGGGGTCCTCCACGATGGGGACACCTGCCCCTGCGGGGTGAAGTCCCCCTGGCTGGAGATCATCGGCCGGGTGGGTATGACGGACATCAAGACCTGTGCCGCCGGCGCAGACGAGTTGAGAAAGGGGGCGGGCCTGTGATCCTGTACCGGGGAGAGATCCATGATACCAAGGAGCAGAACCAGCTCCTGGACAGTCTGGAGGAGACCATAACAGAGGTGCTCCAGCGGCCTGCGCCAACCGCGGAGACGGTGGTGGCCGCCTGTGACGGCCTGGCCCGGCGGGTGCTCAGCGGGGAGTTCGACGGCATCATCGCCGCCCTGGGCCTGGATAAACGCTTCACCCTGGCCCAGGCGGCGGCCGCCGCCAACCTGCTGTGCCGGGACAGCCTGGAGTTCAAGCTGGACCTGGAGCTGGGGCCGGACTGGGCGGGACCCAAAACAGTGACGCCGCCCCATTCCGGTCTCACCCTCACCAAGGAGGTCCTGCCCCTGGGAGTGCTGTTCCACATCGCCGCCGGCAACGTGGACGGCCTGCCGGCCTACAGTGCCGTGGAGGGCCTCCTCACCGGAAACGTGAACATTCTGAAACTGCCCCAGGCTGACGGCGGGCTGTCGGTGCTGCTGCTCCACGCCCTCACCCAGGCCGCCCCGGAGCTGGCCGACTACCTCTATGTCTTCGACACCCCCTCTGACGACCTGCCCGCCATGAAGAAGATGGCGGCTATGGCCGACGGCATCGTGGTGTGGGGCGGGGAGGGGGCGGTGTCCGCCGTCCGGGGGCTGGCCCCCACCGGCTGCCGACTCATTGAGTGGGGCCATAAGCTCAGCTTCGCTTATGTCACGCCCAAGGGGGAGACCCCGGAGGCTCTCGCCGCCCTGGCCGCCCACATCGCCGACACCCGGCAGCTGCTGTGCAGCTCCTGTCAGGTGATCTTCCTTGACACAGACGACCGGGAGGCGGTCCGGGCTTTCTGCCGCCGGTTCCTGCCGGTGCTGGAGGAGGCCATGGCGGCGGGAGCACCATTGGACGACGGCTCTGCGGCCCAGGTGACCCTGGCCCAGTACGAGCAGCGGCTGGAGTCCATCACCGCGCCCGGCCCGGAGGTCCTTTATGGGAAGGGCTGCTCCCTCACCATCGGGGAGGACGGGGAGCTGGCCCTCTCCCTCCAGTTCGGCAATCCCCTGGTGAAGGCCCTGCCCCGGGCACAGCTGCCCGCCATGCTGCGGCGGCACAAGGGGGTCCTCCAGACGGCGGGGCTCATTTGCGCCCCGGAGGAGCGGGAGGAACTGGCCATGGCCCTCCTGAGAGCCGGCGTGGTCCGGGTCACCGGGCCGGGGGACATGAGCCGCACCACCTGCGGCGACGCCCACGACGGGGACTATCCCCTGCGGCGGTATACCCGGGTCACCGAGCGGTAGGGGGACGCTTGCGAAAGAGCTCCCGGAGGCCGATGACCAGCAGAAAGCCCCCAAAACACCGGCGGAGGAGTCCCGTGTCCAGGCCGGAGGCCGCCCAGGCGCACAGCCCGGCGGTGGCCAGCCCGGCCAGGATGGCGGGGAGGGCGGCGGACCGGTCCACATAGCCGTTTTTGATGTGGGCGGGTAGGGCGGCAGAGGCCGCCGGCAGGAAGTAGACCAGGTTGATGCCCTGGGCCAGGTGCTGCTCCACCCCGGCGAAGGCGGTGAGGTAGAGGAGCAGCAAGGTGCCTCCGCCCACGCCGAAGCCGGAGAGGACCCCGGTGGCGGTGCCCGCCAGAAGGGCCGTGATCCAGCTCACAGGGCGAAGAGGGACTTGACGCCCCCGTAGAGGAGGAGCAGCCCGAAGCCCCGCCGGAGCCAGTCCATGGAGATATTTTTGAAAAGTTTGCCCCCCAGCCAGCCCCCCAGCAGCCCGCCCAGCAAATAGGGGAGGGCGGCGGTGAGGTCCAGTCCGCCCCGGAAGAGGTAGATTCCGGCGGAGAGGACGCACAGGGGCAGGATGATGGCCACAGAGGTGGCGAAGGCCTTCCGCTCCCCCAGGCCGCACCACCCGGCCAGGAGCGGTACCAGTACCATGCCGCCCCCTCCGCCGAAGAAGCCGTTCACCGCCCCGGCCAGGGCGCCGGCCACCGCCGGCCGCAGCCAGTTTTTTGTGTGATTGATAAAAATCCCTCCCTTGGCAGTAGTTTGCCAAGGGAGGGATTTTGCTATGCAAAAGCATAGAAAAATTGGCTATGTGCCGCTTACCGCACGCCGGTCAGATCCATGACCACCTCGCCGGCCAGCATCAGGCCGGCGGAGGCGGGGACCCACACCACGCTGGCGGGGACGCTGCGGCGGCCGGGGGGCGGTGTCTCGGGCTGGTCGGCCTTGTGGGCCTCCTCCGGTGACCACACCACCTTGTGGTGGTGGATACCGCGGGCGCGCAGCTCCTTTCGCACCACCCGGGCCAGAGGGCAGCCCTCGGTCTTGGAGATGTCGGACACCCGCAGCAGGGAGGCGTCCAGCTTGTTGCCGGTGCCCAGGGCGGAGATGATGGGTACCTTGCGGCTCAGGGCGGTCTCGATGAGGTCCAGCTTGCAGCTCACCAGATCGATGGCGTCCACGATATAGTCGTAATTGGCGGCGAAAAAGGCCTCCCGGGTGTCGGCTTCATAGCGGCCCTGAACGGGGTGGACGCGGCAGGCGGGGTTGACATCCAGCACCCGCTGGTCCATTGCCTCCTCCTTTGGGAGCACCAGCGTGGACTCCAGGGCCTCGGCCTGGCGGTTAAGGTTGCTGGGCTCCACCTGATCCTGGTCCATGAGGGTGAGCTCCCCCACGCCGGAGCGGGCCAGGGCCTCGGCGCACCAGCTGCCCACGCCGCCCAGACCCAGCACACAGACGTGGGCCTGCTCCAGGCGCTCCATGGCGTCGGCGCCCAGAAGCATGCGGGTGCGGAGAAAACGTGCGTCCATTTGGTTACCTCCTTGAAAAAAATCCCCCGGAGAGAGCCTCCGGGGGATGATGTGTGTCTCAGCCCAGCAGAGCCAGGTTGGCGTCGTTGGTGGTGACGGGGTAGGTGCCCTCCAGCTCCTCGGTCCAGGTGGAGAGCGCGTCGCTCTTGAGGGCGTTCTCAGCGGTGTACTTCCAGGTCAGGGTGTGGTCCTGGAGGTACATGACGTGCCAGCCGTACTGGCCCTCCTGGTCGTTCTCCACCAGGCCGGTGTCGCCGGGCTGACGGCGAAGGTCCAGTCGATAAAGGCGGGCAGGAAGCTGGTGGAGGGGGTGATGCCCTCGTAGAGGCCGCCGTTGGTGTTGGAGCCGGTATCCTCGGAATACTGCTCGGCCAGAGCGCCGAAGCTCTCGGCGGTCTTGTCGCCGGCGTTGTACTCGTCCAGGATCTCCTGGGCCTTGGCCTTGGCGGCGTCCATGGCCTCATCGGTGGGCTTGGTGGCGTCCTCGTCCAGCTCGGCCTTGATGAGAATGTGGCGCACGTCGGCGGAGCCGTAGCTCTCGGTGTCCAGAGCGCGGCCGGTGAAGCGCAGGACCCAGTAGCCGCTGTCGGCCACCTCGATGACGGTGAGGTCGCCCTCCTGACGGCCCTCATTGGTGAGCCAGGACACGCAGTCGGTGCTGCCGGAGGAGAAGCCGTTGGCCAAGCTGGAGCCCACCACGGTGGTCTCGTAGCTGGTGGCTTCGTCGCTGTCCTCGGAGCCGGACTGGGTGGCGGCAGCAGCCAGGGTGTCAAAGTCGCCGCCGTCCTCCAGGTCCTGGAGCAGCTTGTCGGCAGTGGCCTTGGCGGTGGACATGGCAGTGGCCTTCTCGGCGTCGGTGGCCTCCACGGTGTTGCCGTCGGCATCGGTGGTGGAGGGGGCGGAGCCGTCGATGAACACGGAGGAGTAGGTGAAGGTGTCCATATCGTCGGTGTGCTCATCGTAGTAGGCGGTGAGATCGTCGTCGGTGTAGGTCAGGGTGTCGGCGTGGGCGGTGTAGTACTCCTGAGCCAGGGTGTCCCGGGTCAGGCACTCCCGCAGCAGGCTCTCGGTCATATAGGGGCCGTACACGTTGCGGATATAGGTCTTGAAGGAGGTGTTGTTCTGGGCGGCATAGTTCTTCAGCTGCTGGATGGTGTTCTCCACGCTCTGGGCGCCCTCCTCGGAGAGGGTGACACCGTCGGCCTCGGCGGCGGCAGCCAGGGCGGCATACCGCTGGAGGGAATCCACGGCGCTCTGGCGCAGAGTCTCCGCATCCATGGTCAGGCCATACTGGCTGTACATGTTGGCGGTGGGGTAGTAGTAGTAGCCCATCTCGGCCACGGTGTAGTCCTTGCCGTTGACGGTGGCGACCACCTTGCCCTTGGTGAAGATGCCGCTGTGCCACACCAGCAGGGCGACGACCAGGACGGCCAGGATCACGCCCACCACGGTGTAGAGGATGGTCTTGCTCCGCTCCTTGCGGGCGGCCTCCGCCTGGCGGCGCTCCTTTTCAGTTGGGCCGTTGGCGGCGGAAGAGATACGCTGTTTCTTTTCGCGGGAAGCACTCATTACTCTTGCTCAGTCCTCTCAAATATTGTGCTTTTTATGTGCTTTGGTGACTCAATGTTGCATTATACAGGAAACCGGAGCGGCTTGCAAGTCCCAATCTACCCATATCTGGGAGGGAGGAGGCGCATTTTACAGAAAGTTCACGGTTGAATGCCGTCGGGGGAGGGGATAAAAAAACCGTCCCAGCGTTCTGCTGGGACGGTAAAACGGCAGAAAAGATCTCCCGCTCTGGCCGTGTGGCCCTGATCAAACCTGCACGAAGGTGGCAGGTGGGTCGCCTCCGCGCCGCTTTACTGCTTCCAACTTCCAACGCTCCCGAAGGAGGCCGGGAGGCCTGCAAGCCACGGCACGAGGTGGGCGTCCCGTTTCAGAGATGTGGGTTTAAAAAGAAACCATCACGCACCGAGCAGGAGAGCCTTACTCCTCGTCTTCCTCGAAAAGGGCTTCCATGAACTGCTGGTAGACAGCCTCCAGCTCCTCTTCGTCGTCCAAGGTGGCCAACTGCTCCTCACCGTCGATCTCCACGACCTTCAGGATGATGAGCCCGGCCTCCTCGTCCTCTTCTTTGGGGGGCTGGCCCTCTTCATCGGCCTCCTCCGCGGGGAAAAAAGCCATATAGACCGCGCCGTTGTATTCAATGGTATCCAGATGCTCCAGCTCGATCTCATTGCCGTCCTCGTCGGTGAGGCTGACAAAATTACCGCCGTACTCGTCACTCATGGTGGCTGGCACCGCCCTTCTTGTTTCTAGGCATATTGTACCCTGTACGCCGGAAAAATGCAAGAGTCGGACGAGCCAAATTTTACAGGACGGATACAAATGGAAGGAATGGGAGGGGATAGGGTAGACAAACAGGGGCTTTTCCACTATAATAGAAAGGCCTTGCTATAACCGGAAGGGGAGAAGTCCGGTCCAAGGCGCGTCACGAATGTATATGGGACCGTGCGGCCTTTGGGCCGGGAACGGAGGTATTTCACTTGGCAGAGACAAGACGCACCACCAACCAGAGCGGGGAGCCCCCCAGGCGCCCCCGGAAAAAGCGGAAAGGCGGCTCGGTGGCCCTCACGATATTGAAGGTGATCGGCACCCTGTTCCTCGTCGGATGCACCACCGGCGCCATCCTGGCCTGCTTTGCGGCCACCTATATCAAGACCGTCATCATCCCCCAGGACTATGTGGACGCCAGCGCATACTCCATGAACCTCTCCTCCACCATCTACTACACCGACTCGGCCACCGGCGAGACCAAGGAGCTGCGCACCCTCCACGGGGAGGAGAACCGGGTGAAGGTGGACTACGAGGAGATCCCCCAGAACCTGGTCAACGCCCTGGTGGCCATTGAGGACCAGCGCTTCTGGACCCACCACGGCGTGGACTGGCGTCGGACCGGCGGTGCCTTCCTCAATATGTTTTTGGGGATGAAGGACACCTACGGCGGCTCCACCATCACCCAGCAGCTCATCAAGAACATGACTCAGAACGATGATGTAACGGTAAAACGTAAGATCCTGGAGATCTTCCGCGCCCTGGAGTTTGAGCGCAACTACAGCAAGGAAGAGATCCTGGAGATGTATCTCAACTACATCTACCTGGGCGGGAACTGCTACGGTGTGGGTACCGCCTCCCTGGCTTACTTTGGAAAGTCGGTGTCCGAGCTGGATCTGGCCGAGTGTGCCAGCCTCATCGGTATCACCAACAACCCCTCCCGGTATGACCCCTATATCTCTGACTACACCAAGGAGCAGAACAAGCAGCGCCAGGAGATCATCCTCAATGAGATGCTCGAGCAGGGCTATATCACGCAGGCCGAGCATGATGCCGCCGTGGCGGAGGAATTGGTCTTTGTGGGCCGCGGGCAGGGGACTACCTCTACAACCGCCTACTCCTATTTTGAGGATCAGCTCATCCGGGACGTCATCGCCGACCTGAAGGAGACCTATGACCTCTCCGACCAGCTGGCCAGCCAGATGGTCTATAACGGCGGCCTGTCCATTTACTGCACCCAGGACCCGGAGGTCCAGGCCAAGGTGGACGCGGTGTATGAGGACCTGAGCAACTTCAGCGGCACCTCCTCCTCCGGGCAGCAGCTCCAGTCGGGCATCACGGTCATTGACAATGAGACCGGCAACGTGGTGGCTCTAGCAGGCGGCGTGGGCGAGAAGACGGCCAGCCTGCTGACCAACCGTGCCACGCAGTCCCTGCGGCAGCCCGGTTCCGCCATCAAGCCCCTGGCTGTGTACGCTCCCGCTTTGGACCTGGGTGTCATCACCCCCGCCACCGTCATCGATGACTCTCCTTACAGCTTTGACGGAGACGGCGGCTCTCCCTGGCCGGTAAACTCCTATGGCCAGTATCGAGGCCTCACCAATGTGTATACCGGCCTTCAGAACTCGGTGAATACCCTGGCCGTCAAGATCCTGGGCCAGTACACCAGCCCTCAGGTGGCCTATGACTTCCTGGTGAAGAACCTGGGCTTCAGCACCGACCACCTGGTGGTCCAGGAGGAGCGCAACGGCACCGTCTACTCCGACATCGGTCTGGCTCAGATGGCTCTGGGCGGTCTCACCGACGGCGTCACCACCCTGGAGATGGCGGCGGCCTACTCCACCTTCCCCCGGGGCGGGCTGTATATCGAGCCCAGGACCTACACCAAGGTGGAGCGGGTGGACCCGGACACCGGCGAGGTCACCGTCCTGCTGGACAACCAGGCGGAGTACCACACCGCCATGAAGGACTCCACCGCCTGGTATATTAATACCATGCTCCAGAATGTCATCAAAAATGGTACCGGCACCTCCGCGCGCTTTGACGGCATGACCATCGCCGGCAAGACGGGCACCACCACCTCCCGCCGGGACCTCTACTTCGTGGGCTACAGCGCCTACTACACCGCAGCCGTCTGGAGCGGCTACGACCAGCCCGAGCGCATGTCCTCCAGCCTCCAGCAGCAGTCGGCCGTCACCTGGAAGAAGGTCATGAGCTCCATCCACGAGGGATTGGAGAACAAGAGCTTCCCCACCCCCTCCGCCGGTACGGTCACCGTAGACGTGTGTGCCGACAGCGGTCTGCTGCCCACGGATGCCTGCCGCCATGACGCCCGCGTGGGTGAGGGGGCGCGCATCATCTCCATGACCTTTGTCAAGGGGGATGAGCCCACCACCTTCTGTGACGTCCACAAGGACGTGGAGATCTGTCTGGACGCTCCCTTCCTGGACGCCGACGGCAATCCCAACGGCATGTACCATCTGGCCGGGGAGTACTGTCCTGCGGAGAGCC
>CAUBHZ010000039.1 GCA_958435885.1 uncultured Intestinimonas sp.
CTCTCCGGCGGCGAGGTCAAGCGCATCGAGATCGCCACCATCCTGGCCCGCAACTCCGGCCTTATGATCTTTGACGAGCCCGAGGCCGGCATCGACCTGTGGTCCTTCGCCCGGCTCACCGACACCTTCCGCCAGCTCCACGACGAGAAAAAGGCCACCCTCATCGTCATCTCCCACCAGGAGCGCATCATCGACCTGGCCGACGAGATCGTCATGGTGGACCACGGCGTCATCACCCAGCACGGCGCCAAGGATGAGATCTTCCCCAAAATCCTGGCCAACACCGTGTCGGGCTGCAGCTATATGCACGGGGCCTGAATCCCCGCCCCGTTTTCACAGACGGCCGCCTTTCACACACATCCCCGCGGCCGAGAAAGGAAGCATTTGAGCCATGGACAAACTGGAAGCCAAGCTCCTCAAGGAGATCGCCGACCTGGACGGCCTCCCGGTTGGGGCCTACAATATCCGCAAGAACGGACAGTCTGACGGCCGCGTCAGCACCGCTCACATCGTCATCGACACCAAGACCGACAAGTCGGGCATCGACATCCACATCGCCCCCGGCACCAAGAAGGAGTCGGTCCACATCCCGGTGGTCCTCACCGAGACCGGCCTCACCGAGACCGTCTACAACGACTTCTTCATCGGCGAGGACTGCGACGTGGACATCATCGCCGGCTGCGGCATCCACAACTCCGGCTGCGACACCACCCAGCACGACGGCATCCACACCTTCTACGTGGGCAAGAACTCCAAGGTCCGCTACTACGAGAAGCACTACGGCGAGGGCGAGGGTACCGGCGAGCGCATCTTCAACCCCCAGACCATCGTCTACCTGGAGGAGGGCGCCTCCATCAACATGGAGACCACCCAGATCCGGGGCGTGGACTCCACCAAGCGCTACACCAAGATCGTGGTGGGCGCCGGCGGCGAGGCCGTCATCACCGAGAAGCTCCTCACCCACGGCAAGCAGACCGCCGAGTCCGAGATGGACATCGTCCTGGCCGGCGAGGACGCCACCGGCCGGGTCATCTCCCGGTCCGTGGCCCAGGACCAGTCCCAGCAGATCTTCTACCCCCGCATGACCGGCGAGGCCAAGTGCTTCGGCCACGTCCAGTGCGACTCCATCATCATGGGCCAGGCCAAGATCAAGTCCATCCCCGCCATCGCCGCCGAACACCCCGATGCCCAGCTCATCCACGAGGCCGCCATCGGCCGCATCGCCGGCGACCAGATTTTGAAGCTTATGACCCTCGGCCTCACCGAGGAGGAAGCGGAGGAGCGGATTCTCAATGGATTCCTGCAGTAAGCCCATCCCCATCCCGGAGGACTACTTCCTGTTCCGGGACCCGTTTGCCGATTTCAACCACGTCAAAGTCACCGGTCTCTTTGAGGACGGCACCGCCACGGGTGAGCTCACCCTCCACCCGGAGAGCCTCAACCCCTACGGCATCGTCCACGGCGGCTGTCTGGCCACCCTGGCCGACACGGTGGGCGGCGCCGGAGTCTTTGCCGGCACCGGCAAGACCTGCGTCACGGTGAACTACGCCTTCAGCTTCCTCCGCCCCGCTCTGGGCACCAACCGAAAGCTCTACTGCCGGGCCGTGCCTGAAAAGCTGGGCCACCGGCTGTGCGTCTACCGCCAGACCATCACCGACGACAACGGCCAGGAGGTGGCCAACGGCAACTTTACCTTCTACCTCCTGGATCACCCTGCGGACAAGACCCCTGACCAGCCGGCGGAAACCTGAGCAACATACAAAAATGGCCGCCCCTTCGGGCGGCCATTTTTCTGTGTGTGCGCTCCCCCATGGGGAACGGCGCTCTTTTGTGTACGCCTTACTCGTCCCAGTCGGCGTAGTCGTCGAATTCGGAGGGGTGGCAGCAGCAGGCTCCCTTCTCCGCGACCATGTCCTTCAGGCCGCAGACCACGCTGGTGATCTTATCCCAGTAGGCCACGATGCAGCAAATGGCAGCGGCCAGCGCCAGGGACCAGCCCACGATCTTCAGTACAAAACGGGCGACTTTCATCCCATCACACCTCCACGTCTGAGTGTTATCCTTAGTCTACACGATTTTCGTGGAAATTACAATCATTCACCACAACTTTTTCCCTTGTATTTATGGGAAAAATAGAATACAATAGATAAACCATAATTGGTGTATTCTGTCCTAGTGCTCCAAAGGAGGTACCATATGAGACTGGAAACAGAGAGGGGCGCCATCACCATCAGCCCCGATGTCTTTACCAACATCACCGGCGCCGCCGCCACCAACTGCTACGGCGTCAAGGGCATGGCGGTGCGCTCCAAGACCGACGGACTGGTCCATCTCCTGCGCCGGGAGTCCATGGCCAAGGGAGTCAAGGTCCGGTTCCATGACGATGATACCGTCTCCATCGAGCTCCACATCATCGTGGACAACGGCGTCAATCTCACCGCCGTCAGCCACTCCATCATGAGCGAGGTGCGCTATATCGTGGAGAAGGTCACCGGCGTCAAGGTCAAAAGCGTGGACGTGTGCGTGGATTCCATGGTCATCGGCTGAAGTCCGGCGGCCCATTCCGTCATAGAAAGGAACATTCGACATGAGAGGAACCATTGACGGGGCGCTGCTGGCGCGGATGGTCATCCACGCAGCGGCCTCCATCAATTCCCAGAAGCAGCAGATCAACGAGCTCAACGTCTTCCCCGTGCCCGACGGCGACACCGGCACCAACATGGGCATGACCATCGCCACTGCCGCCGCTGAGCTCAAGAAGAAGGCTCCCGGCAACGTGGGCGCCGTGGCCCAGGTCAACGCCAACGCCCTGCTCCGGGGCGCCCGGGGCAACTCCGGCGTCATTCTCTCCCTCCTCTTCCGGGGCTTTGCCAAGGCCCTGAAGGACAAGGACACCGCCGACGGCGCCGACTTCGCCATCGCCCTGGACTACGGCGTGGCCACCGCCTACAAGGCGGTCATGAAGCCCGCCGAGGGCACCATCCTCACCGTCTCCCGCCTGGCCGCCCGCCGGGCCGCCGAGGCCGCCCGGGAGGACCGCTCCCTGGAGTTCGTCCTGGACGAGGCCATCAAGGAGGGCCTCATCGCCCTGGACGACACGGTCAATCAGAACCCCGTCCTCAAGAAGGCCGGCGTGGTGGACGCCGGCGGCAAGGGCTTTCTGGTCATCCTCCAGGGCATGCTGGATGAGCTCCGGGGTGAGCCCATGCCCGCCGACGCCGAGGAGGGCTCCGCCGGCGAGCAGAAGACCGATTACGCCGCCATCGCCGCCGAGGAGATCACCTTCACCTTCGACACCGTCTTCATCGTCCGCAAGGACGAGCACTACAACGGTCTGGAGGCCTTCCAGGCCTACCTCAACAGCGTGGGCGACAGCCTGGTCATCGGCGAGAGCGACGACGCCTTCAAGGTCCACGTCCACACCGACATCCCCGGCGCCGTTCTCAGCGAGGCCCAGAAGTACGGCACTCTGGAGCTGGCCAAGATCGAGAACATGCGCACCCAGGCCGACGACCTGGCCGCCGGCCGCCACATCCAGAGCACCGACGACCTGGAGGAGGACCACGACCACTGCGCCGCCCCCACCTCCGCCGCCCCGGAGAAGAAGTACGGCTTCGTCTCCGTCTGCGCCGGCGACGGCATCGCCTCCGTCTTCCGGGACCTGGGCGTGGACCGGGTGGTCTCCGGAGGTCAGACCATGAACCCCTCCACCCAGGACATCCTCAAGGAGATCGAGGCCACCCCCGCCGAGGTGGTCTACGTCCTGCCCAACAACAAGAACATCATCATGGCCGCCGAGCAGTGCATCCCCCTGGCCCAGGGCAAGACGGTGGTGGTCCTGCCCACCAAGACCATCCCCCAGGGCGTCTCCGCCATGCTCTCCTTCGACCCCGACGCCATCCAGGAGGACAACACCGACGCCATGACCCAGGCCATCCAGAACGTCCACACCGCCCAGATCACCTATGCCGCCCGGAATTCCGACTTCGACGGCTTCGATATCAAGGAGGGGGACTATCTGGCCCTGGCCGAGAGCCAGCTCTTCGGCACCGACCGGGACCTCTCCGCCCTGCTCAAGCGCCTGGCCGAGGCCGAGCCCCAGCAGAACGCCGAGTTCATCACCATCTACTACGGTGAGGACGTCACTGAGGAGCAGGCTCAGGCCTCCCTGGACATTTTTACCGCCGCCTGCCCCAACGCCGAGATTACTCTGCTCTCCGGCGGGCAGCCCGTCTACTACTACCTCATCTCCGCGGAATGATCCCCGCTCCATAGAATAGATACACCAAGGGCGGCCGGAAGGGCCGCCCTTGTCCTTTACACAAAGAGAGAATATAAGGAGGTTCGATTCCCATGTCCACTTATGACTTCACCACCCTGCGCTCCCGGCTCAACATCGGAGCTTCCAAGTGGGTCCCCATGGAGAAGGCCGGTATCACCGACCCCGACGTGATCCCCTTCTCCGTGGCCGACATGGACCTGCTGGTTGCCCCTGAGATCATCGCCGCCGTCCGGGAGGCCGCCGACTTCGGCGTCTACGGCTACACCGGCATGGACGAGGCCTTCCGCTCCGCCCTCATCGGCTGGATGGAGCGCCGCCACGGCTGGGCCGTGGACCCCGGCTGGCTGGTGAGCAACTTTGGCGTGGTCCACGCCGCCGGACAGGCCATCCACGCCTTTACCAAGCCCGGGGACGCCATCGTCACCCAGACCCCCGCCTACCCTCCCTTCAAGCGCATCACCGAAAACAGCGGGCGGACCTTCCTGGCCAACCCCCTACGCCGTACCGACCACGGCTACGAGCTGGACCTCGATCACCTGGAGGACCTGTGCCGCCGCCCCGAGACCAAGCTTCTCTTCCTCTGCTCCCCCCACAACCCCACCGGCCGTGTCTGGACCCGGGAGGAGCTGACGGCCATCGCCGATATCTGCCGCCGCAACGGCGTGCTCATCTTCTCCGACGAGATCCACTGCGACTTCATCGCCCCCGGCTTTGCCCACACCGTCCTGGCCACCCTGGACGAGGAGACCGCCCACAACTGCATCATGGGCACCTCCGCCAGCAAGACCTTCAACCTGGCCGGTCTGGCCACCGCCACCACCATCATCCCCGACCAGGAGCTGCGCCGCCGGTTCCAGGCCAAGACCGACGGCTATACCGGCGGCTTCAACGGCTACTTCGGCCTGGCCGCCTCCCGGGCGGCCTACGAGCAGGGCGAGCCCTGGCTGAGCGCCCTCATGGAGCACCTGAAGGGCAACTTCGAGCTGTGCAAGTCCTTCCTGGCCGACCGCTTCCCCTCGGTGTGGACGGCTCCCTGGGAGGGCACCTACCTGCTGTGGGCCGACTTCTCCTCCCTGGGTCTGGACCCCGAGGCCCAGATGCGCTTCATGCGGGACGAGGCCGGGCTGTGGCTGGACGAGGGCACCATGTTCGGGCCCGAGGGCAGCGGCTTTGAGCGCTTCGTCCTGGCCTGCCCCCGCCACCACCTGGAGAAGGCCCTGGAGCGCCTGGACGACGCCGCCCGGCGGCGGGGGCTCCCCCGTTGAGCCGCCTCACGGCCGACCCCCGGCTGGTCCTCTTCCTGGGGGTGCTGGGCGCCTCCTTCTCCTCCATCTTCGTCCGCTGGTCCGCCGCCCCTTCCCTGGTGACGGCCACCGGGCGGCTGGGCTGGACCGTCCTCCTGCTGCTGCCGGCGGTGCTCCGGTCCCACCGGGCCGAGCTCCTGGCCGCCACCAAGCGGGACCTTTTGATGTGCGCCCTCAGCGGCGCCTGCCTTGCCCTCCACTTCTCCACCTGGTTCGAGTCCCTCAAGTGGACCTCCATCGCCTCCTCCACCGTGCTGGTGTCCACCGAGGTCATCTTCTCCGCCCTGGGCTTCGCCCTCTTTCTCCACGGCCGCATCCCCAGGCTGGGGGCCGCCGCCATCGCCGTGGCCTTCGCCGGCAGCGTGGTGCTGGCCCTCTCCGATGCCGGGGGCTCCGGCGGCGCCCTGACCGGCGACCTGCTGGCGGTGCTGGCCGCCGTGGCCGTGGCGGCCTACACCCTCATCGGGCAGGTCCAGCGGACCCGGCAGTCCACCACCGTCTACACCTTCCTCACCTACGCCTCCTGCCTCATCGTCCTGCTGGTGCTGGATGCCGCCACCGGCACCCCGGTGCTGGGCTGGGGCCTCCGGGAGGTGGGCGTGGGCCTGCTGCTGGCCGTCTTCTGCACCCTGCTGGGCCACTCCCTCTTCTCCTGGAGCCTGAAGTGGCTCTCCCCCGCCTATGTCTCCGCCGCCAAGCTGTGCGAGCCCGTCTTCGCCTCCGTCCTGGGGCTCCTCCTCTTCGGCGAGGGCATCAGCCCCCTCCAGGGCATCGGCGCCATCGCCGTCCTGGCCGGCGTCCTCCTCTACACCAAGGCCGAGGGCCAGCATACATAGAAAAACCGCCCCCGTGTCCGGCTTTCACCGGGCACGGGGGCAGTTTATGTTCAGCGCTCCGGCAAGCGCTCCATGGTGGCCGCCCCAGTGGCCAGGTCCACTGTGTGGCGGTAGGTCTCCGCCGGCTGGACCACCGTCCCGTCAGCGTCAAGCACCGCGTCGAAGCGGCACAGGTAGGTGAAGGTCCGCCCATCGGCGCTGACAGTCAAATCAGATGGGTACGCAGAACCGCCGTAGGGCTCCGGCCGCAGCAGCGAGAGCTCTACCCGGGTACCCGCTCCCCGGCCGGAGCCGGGCTTGTAGACCAGGGTCAGATTCCGACCTCCTCCGGACGGGAGACCCCCCACCTGATAGCTGAGAATGGTGCAGTAATCGGTCTCCAGCCGCTCCGCCACCGTCACCGGATAGGACGCGCCGCCCCAGTCGGTGACCGCCTGGAGGGCAGCCTCATAGTCTCCCTGCTCCCAGGGTCGGACCTCGGCCAGTGCCCCGTCGGGGATGACCGTCTGCTCTGTCTCCCCGGTGGTGAGGTCGGTGGTATACCGGTAGGTCCCCGTTTGCGATATGATCCCCGTTCCATCCGCGCCGGAGGCTGGCTCCCCGTAGCGGAAGGTGTAGACCAGTCGTTTTCCATCGGCGCTGAGGGAGAGGTCCTGGGGCAGGTCGCTGTTGGCTCCCAGCTCCGAGTCGCCATTGGGCAAGGGCAGATCGATCACCGTGCCCTCCCCCAAGGGAGAACCCGTTTTGGCCACCTGGACGAGCCCGCAGTGTTCTCCGTGGGAGGCGCCGGCGGTATACAGGACCACCGTTCCATAGGGTGACTCCATCTGCTTCCGTACCTGGAAGCCCTCGTAACCCGCCTCCAGGCCCGCCATGGCCGTCTCATAGGCCGACTGTCCCTTCTCCAGCAGTGCCATTGCAGCCTCTCCGGTGAAGAGGTCCACGGTGAACAGATAGTCCCCTTTCTCCTGGATGACGTTCTCCCCGCTCATGTCCACCACATCCTCTTTGACGTGGAAGGCGTAGGTGAGGGTCCGCCCATCCGGGCTCAGGGCCAGCTGCTCCGGCGTTGCCGTCTGGAAGGTGCTCTCCTCACACATAGGCAGGCTCACCACATGGCCCTCCCCCTGGCAGAAGGGCGCCTTGGTCACCAGATAGAGGTTCTGCCCCAGGCCGTGGGGCGTGCCGTAGGTAATGCGCAGCACCGTGCCGTAGACCGACTCCAGCCGGTCTGTCACGTCCCTCCCCTGCGTCTGCTGGGCCAGGGCCTCTTCATAGGTGGGCTGGCGATAGGCCGCGGCGCCGCTCTCCAGCTGGGCCAGGGCCTGGGCGATATACAGCTGTTTCATGCCGTCTGACAGCCAGCTCCAGTCCTCTGAGAGGAGCCGTGGGGAGACCATATCTTCCCACACCGTCCCCTCTTCCGTCAGCTCCGACAGGGGACTCCCCTCTGTCACCGTCAGGTCCTCCGGGTCCAGGAAAAAGCGCCAGACCGTGATCCGAATCCCGTGACTTCCCAGGGTATTGTCAGCCTCGATGCTGACATTGGCGATACCCACCAGGGCGTCCACCGCCAGGCCCTCCGGCCCCTCCGCCGCCCGGTCCAGGATAAAGTACGCATAGCCGTAGGAGTTGGGGCGCTCCTGGGGACCGACATACCCCTGCTCCTCCAGGTAGGTCCCGATGTCCCGGGCCAGGGCCCGTTCCCTCTCGAAGGGGTCTGCGGGAAAGGCGGCGTCGAAGTCGGCCTGAGTAAAGGCCCCCTGGGCGATGAGCCGCTGGGCCAGGGTGGTCTGGCCGGCCTTGCACGGGGCGTACAGGGCGGCGGCGGTCAGGGACACCGCGTCGGCCCGGAGGATGTCCCTCCACTCCGCCTCCATGGGCAGGATGCCGCACTGGGCCGCCAGGGCCCAGGGGCTCTCCCAGGAAAAGTCTCCCCTCTGCCACGCCTTCCCCTCCGTCCATCCCGGGCCCTCTGAATAGCCCAGGGCCCGGAGGAGGAAGGTGAGATACATCTCTCCGGTGGCGGTGTCCGCCGAACCGAAGGTGGTCTCCGAGGTCCCCTTGGTGAGGCCCTGGTCATAGGCCCAGGACACATAGCCGTCGGCCCAGGCGGGCACGTCGGTGAAAGGGTGGGTCTTGGGATAGCCCTCGGCCTCCGCCCCCTTGCCCAGGGCCCTGACCAGCAGGGTCACCCCCTCCACCCGGCTCAAAGGGCGGTCCAGGGCGAAGTCGGCGCCGCCGTCTTCGATCTCACCCACCCCCCGGAACAGACCCAGGGCCTGGAGCTGTTCCGCCAGGGCCGTCTCACGGCTCAGGTCCCTCACCTCCGCCGCCCCCGCCCAGGGCAGGACGGAAAGGCACACCACAAGGGCCAGCAGCATCGGCCATACACGTCTCATAAACGCCACCTCCGTCTGAAAAGCTGATGTTCGGGGCGGTCCGCTGGACGCATCCCACATCCTTTTTATCGCTTCAGACTCCCCATTTGTGACAGTTGACCCGTTTTTTTCTGATTTTTTACTTTACCGTGCCAAATCACTCTTGCATTTTTCCGCCGGCGGGTGTAAAATACCTCCAACCATTGCAAGTGAGGTATCTTTTCATGGACCATCGCCGCCTCACAACTGAATCCCGCTCCTTTACCTATTTTGGCTGGGCTCGATTTACGGGCACCGGCTTTTTTGGCATGGGTAAAATAGCGGGATAAAGTGAATGGGCCGGCCCTTTTATAGGGTCGTTGTATCGTTGAACCGTGCGCTCATTGATTTTATCGTCAATGGGCGCCTTTTTTATTGCCGCGCCCTTGGCGGAAGAAGGAGAAGATCACTATGGTAATCATCATGAAACCCGGCACGAAAAAAGAGGATATCGAGGCCCTGGCGGACACCTTCCGTGCCCAGGGCCTGGACGTGGGCATCACCCACGGCATCGGCTGCACCATCCTGGGCCTGGTGGGCGACACCACCGAGCTGGACATCGACAAGATCTCCATGGAGGACAACGTGGAGCGGGTCATGCGGGTCCAGGAGCCCTATAAGAAGGCCAACCGCAAGTTCCACCCCGAGGACACCGTGGTCACCGTGGGCAAGGCCCGGATCGGCGGCGGCAACTTCTCCGTCATCGCCGGGCCCTGCTCGGTGGAGAGCGAGGAGCAGATCTGCGCCGTGGCCCAGGACGTGAAACTCTCCGGCGCGGCCATGCTCCGGGGCGGCGCCTTCAAGCCCCGCACCTCCCCCTACTCCTTCCAGGGCATGGGCACCCAGGGCCTGGATCTGCTGATGGAGGCCCGGGCCCAGACCGGCCTGCCCATCGTCACCGAGATCATGGACCCCCGTATGGCCGAGCTCT
>CAUBHZ010000040.1 GCA_958435885.1 uncultured Intestinimonas sp.
CCGGCAAAACCCTTGTACGGCGCAGACGCGCCGCCCCACTGTGTGGGGCCCCAGGCTTTACCAGCATCTATACTGTTTCGATGATACAAAAAGCCGCCGGAGGCCTTGTTCTGCGAGGTCTCCGGTGGCTTTTTCTATTTTTTACCTCCGGCGGCGGCCCCGGTAGGCCCGGTAGCCCCAGCGGCTACGGCGGCGGAGAGGCCGGGTGACCAGGAGCACCACCAGCACCAGCACCAGCACCAGGATCACCACTGCCAGGGCGGCCAGAGTGATCCAGCCGGGGCTGCGCACCAGATCCACGGGATTCCAGGAGCGGGAGACCGTCTTCCGCCCTTCAGGAGCGGCGTAACGGCTGTCCACTGTGCCCATGCTCTGGAGGTAGGAAGCCAGGGCGTACCACTCCTTGACCTCCGTCCCGCCGGCGCCGTGGATGATATAGTCCTCCAGGTTCTCGATGGGCTGGCCCTTCTCATCCCGGGGGGTAATGGTCAGCAGGCCGAAGCTCTTGCCGTTCACCGTCCCCAGCATCTGGCCGGAGTAGAGGCCGGTGACCACCCGGTAGAGCTTGTCGTCCCGGATGGGGACCCGGCTGCCGTCGGGCAGGATCTGGGCGCAGTCAGTAACCTTGTCAAAAATCATCCGGTGGGTGTTGAAGGACCACGCCATGCCGGAGCCGTAGAGCTGGGCCGCCGGCATGAGGGGGCTCACCGAGGCGTCCACCTCGAAGGCGTCCTTCAGCTCTTTGCCGGTGATATAGACTCCCACCAGGGGGTAGCCGGGGGTGCCGTCGGCGCCGGAGCCCAGGGAGGACACGTCAAAGGCGTCGGAGACTGTGATGTCCCCCTTGGCCAGGGAGGCCCGGATGACCCCCGAGGCCACCACGGCAAAGTCCACCGGCACATAGTCCGCCCCCTCCGCCTCTTTGACGGCGTAGACGTAGGAGTCAGCGATGAGACTGCCCAGGGGGTCCTCCTCCTGGACGGCGCTGAAGCGGCTGATGGGGGTGAAGTCATAGGGGTTCTCGCACAGGACCTGGTCGAAGGTGAGACCGTAGCCGGAGAGGTAGGTCCCGTCCACCGTCCGCTGGAAGTTTCGGGCCAGGGCGGTCATGGCCGGGTCATTGGCCACGGTCTCATCCACAGGGAGGAGCCGGTAGTCTAGCAGCTCCGTCTTCCCCTCCTCTTTGGATACCGTCAGCACCCCCAGGTTTTCCGTATACTCCCCGCAGGAGACGATAAGGGTGCCGTTGACCTGGATGGGGGCCTCCAGGGTGGTGTGGGTGTGGCCGGAGATGATGACATCGATGCCGTCCACCGCCTTGGCAAGTTCGTAGTCCTCCCCCTTTCCGCCGTCGGTGCCGCTGTGGGAGAGGCAGACGATATAGTCGGGGTCTTCATTCTCCTGGATCTCGGCCACCACCCGTTTGGCGGCGTCGGCGATGGGCTCAAAGGCCATGCCCGACATGGGGGCGCAGTCGTCGGCGTCCTCCCCCAGCACCCCGAAGACGGCCACCCGCACCCCGTCCCGCTCCACCACGGTGTAATCGGTGACGGGATAGTCCTCCAGGGCCGCCGTCAGGCCTGCCCCCGCCGACTGGTCCAGCGGTGTAGTGTAGTTGGCCTGGACGATTGCGGGCAGGGGGTCTCCGCTTTCTTTGGCGGCGGTGAGCATATCGGCCAGGCCCTGCTGGCGGTAGTCGAACTCGTGGTTGCCCAGGGTGGTCACGTCGTAGCCCATGGCTCCCAGGGCCCGGAGCTCCGGGGCGTCGGTGGTGTAGATGGTCTGGAAGAGAGAACCCATGGAGAAGTCGCCCCCATCCAGGGTGACCACCGCCCGCCCCTCCGCCTTTGCCGCCTGCCGCTCCTCCTTTAATAAGGTAGCAAGGCGCACATAGCCGCCGTACTCCCCGCCCTCCTCGCTGTTGGCAGGCAGGAAGTGGTCGTGGGTATCATGGGTGAACAGGATGGTCAGCTCCCCCGGTCCCTCCGGGGCGGCGGCCCACGCGGCACCGCTCCCCAGAAGCAGAACGGCGCTCAGGACCAGGGCGAAAACGGAACGGAGGTATCTCATGCAGCCTCTCCTCTCGGCGGCGGGGTCCTTCCCCCGCGGCGAATGGTTTCTCTCACTGCGTAGCATAGCATGAAAACCGTCCCGGCGCAAGGGCGCTTTCCCGTCCTGTTCGGACAGAAAAGCGGCGCCTCTCTCCCGAGAGGCGCCGCGTCCAATTCTTATTACAGCTGTTCCAGCTTCTCCCGCAGGGTCTGGTTGACCACCTGGGGGGAGGCCTGGCCCTTGAGTTCCCGCATGACCTGTCCCACCAGGAAGCCGAATGCCTTCTCCTTGCCGGCCTTGAAGTCCTGGATGGACTTTGGGTTGGCGGCGAGGACCTTGTCCACCACGCTCCCCACCAGGCCAGCGTCGGAGACCTGCTCCAGGCCGTGCTCCTTCACGTAGGCGTCCACGTCGGCGTCGTCGGCGAAGACGGCGTCGAAGACCTTGACGGCGGTGTTGCGGTTGAGGGCGCCGGTCTGGACCAGCTCAATGAGCCGGGCCAGGGTCTTGGGGGTAAAGGCCATGTCCTTGGCCTCCAGGCCGTCGGCGGACAGGCGGCGCATGACCTCCCCCATGATCCAGTTGGCAGCCTGCTTGGGGGGCGTCCCCAGGGCCACGGTGGCCTCGAAGAAGTCGGCCAGGGCTTTCTGGCCGGTGAGCATCTGGGCGTCGTAGGCGGGCAGGCCCCAGTCGGCCTGGTACCGGGCCATCTTGGCCTCGGCCATCTCGGGCTGCTCCTTCCGGAGCCGCTCCAGGTAGTCCTCCCCGATCTCCAGGGGCGGGATGTCGGGCTCGGGGAAGTAGCGGTAATCCTGGGCGTTCTCCTTGGAGCGCATGGCGAAGGTGGCGTCCTTGTTCTCGTCCCAGCGGCGGGTCTCCTGGACCACCCGCTTGCCCTCCTCGATGCGCTCGATCTGCCGCTTGGCCTCGTACTCGATGGCCCGGGCGATGGCCTTGAAGGAGTTGAGGTTCTTCATCTCGGTGCGGGTGCCCAGCTCGTCGGAGCCGGCGGGGCGCACCGACAGGTTCACGTCACAGCGCAGGGAGCCCTCCTGCATCTTGCAGTCGGAGACCCCCAGGTACTGGAGGGTGGAGCGCAGCTTCTCCAGGTAGGCGATGACCTCCTCCCCGGAGCGGAAGTCGGGCTCGGTGACGATCTCGATGAGGGGGACGCCGCAGCGGTTGTAGTCGCAGCGGGTCTGGTCGATCCAGGGGTCGTGGACCAGCTTGCCGGCGTCCTCCTCCCTGTGGAGCTCGTGGATGCGTATGGTCTTCTCCCCGCCGGACTCGGTGTGGATGGGGAGCTTGCCGTTGCGGACGATGGGGAGATAGAGCTGGGAGATCTGGTAGGCCTTCGGGAGGTCGGGGTAGAAGTAGTTCTTCCGGTCGAACCGGCAGGACCGGGTGATCTCCCCGTCCAGGGCCAGGCCCACCTTCACGGCGTACTCCAGCACCTTCTCGTTGACCACCGGCAGGGTGCCGGGCATGCCCATGCACACCGGGCAGCAGTGGGTGTTGGGGGCGCCGCCGAACTCGGTGGTGCAGGAGCAGAAGATCTTGGTCTTGGTGGAGAGCTCCACGTGGGTCTCCAGACCGATGACAGTTTCCCAGGTCATTTGGCCTGCGCCTCCTTTCTGGCGGGGCTTTGTCTGTGATAGTCGGTGTCCAGCTGGAAGGCGTGGGCGGCGTTGAGGACCTTGGCCTCCCCCAGGGCGGGGCCGATGAGCTGGGCCCCGATGGGCAGCCCCTGGCCGTCAAAGCCGCAGGGCATGGACAGCCCCGGCAGACCGGCCAGGTTCAGGGGCACGGTGTAGATGTCGGAGAGGTACATCTTCAGAGGGTCGCCCAGGCTCTCCCCCAGCTTGGGGGCGGTGGTGGGGGCCACCGGGGTGAGAAGGAGGTCGTACTTCTCAAAGGCCTCGTCATAGGCCTTCTTGATGAGGGCCTTCACCTGGAGGGCCTTCTTGTAGTAGGCGTCGTAGTAGCCGGCGGAGAGGACGAAGGTGCCCAGCAGGATGCGGCGCTTGACCTCGGCGCCGAAGCCCTGGGTGCGGGTCTTCTCGTAGAGGTCGGTGAGGTCCTCATAGCCCTCGGCCCGCCAGCCGTACTTGACACCGTCGAACCGGGACAGGTTGGAGCTGGCCTCGGCGGCGGCGATGATATAGTAGGTGGGCACCACGTACTTCATCATGGGGAAGGAGAACTCCTCCACGGTGGCCCCACGGGCCTTGAGCACGTCGGCGGCCGCCAGCACGGCGGCGCGGACCTCCTGGTCCAGGCCCTCGCCGAAGCAGTCGGCGGGCAGGCCCACCCGCAGGCCCCGCAGGTCCCCGGTGAGGCTCTCCGTCAGGCTGCCCCAGCCGGTGTCCAGGCTGGTGCCGTCCCGGCGGTCCTTCCCGGCCATCAGCTCCAGCACGGCGGCGCAGTCGTCGGCGGACCGGGCCAGAGGGCCCAGCTGGTCCAGGGAGGAGGCGTAGGCGATGAGGCCGTAGCGGCTCACGGAGCCGTAGGTGGGCTTCAGGCCGGTGACGCCGCAGTAGGAGGCGGGCTGGCGGATGGAGCCGCCGGTGTCGGAGCCGATGGCGTACCAGCACTCCCCCGCCGCCACGGCGGCGGCGGCGCCGCCGGAGGAACCGCCGGGGGCGTGGTCCAGGTCCCAGGGGTTCCGGGTGGGGCCGTAGAAGGAGGTCTCCGAGGTGGAGCCCATGGCGAACTCGTCCATGTTCAGCTTGCCCAGGAGCACCCCGCCGGCGGCCTTGAGCTTCTCCGCGGCGGTGGCGTCATAGGGGGGCGTGAAGTCCCCCAGAATCTTGGAGGCGCAGGTGGTGCGCACCCCTTTGGTGCAGATGTTGTCCTTCAGGGCCATGGGCACACCGGCCAGGGGGGAGAGCTTCTCCCCCGCCGCCAGGCGCTTTTCCACGTCGGCGGCCTGGGCCAGGACGGCCTCCCCGTCCAGGCAGGTGACGAAGGCGTTGTTCCGGTCCTGCTGGGCCGCCATCCGGTCCAGGGCGGCCCGGGCGGCCTGGGTGGGAGAGACCTCTCCCTTCTGAATGAGTTCGCCCAGCTCCAGGGCGGTATATTCCCAAAGTTCCATGTCCGCTCCTCCTTACTCCACCGTCTTGGGCACCAGGAAGGCCTCTTCGTCGGGCACCGGGGCGTTGGCCAGCAGCTCTGCCCGGTCCCCGGAGGGCACCACCTCGTCGCTCCGCAGCACGTTCTTCAGGGGGAAGACGTGGCTCATGGGCTCCACGCCGCTGGTGTCCAGACCGTCCAGCACGTCCATATAGACCAGGATCTGCTCCAGCTCGCCGGTCATGCGCTCCTTCTCCTCCTGGGGCAGCTTCAGCCGGGACAGGATGGAGACATAATCCACCATCTCTTCTGTGATCTTCATTGTAAAACCTCCATCTTCAGGGCTCCAGCCGGCTCAGGTCCCGGGGGAACAGGCTGGCGTAGCGCACGTTGTCCAGGCCGCACAGCTGCATGGTCAGCCGCTCCAGGCCGATGCCCAGGCCGCCGTGGGGGGGCATGCCGTGCTTGTGGATCATGAGATAGCTCTCGAACTCCGACGTGTCCATGCCCAGCCGCTCCATCTTGGCCACCTGCTGGGCGTAGTCGTGGATGCGCTGGCCGCCGGTGGTGACCTCCAGCCCCCGGAACAGGAGGTCGAAGGAGAGGGTGTAGCGGGGGTCGTCGGGGTCGTCCATGGCGTAGAAGGGCCGCTTCTTGCCGGGGTAGTGGGTGACGAAGACGAAGTCGCTGCCCCACTTCTCCCGGGCGTAGCGCCCGATGGCGTGTTCCTCCTCGGGCTCCAGGTCGTAGGGGTCCCGGATCTTGTAGCCGTACTTCTCCGCCGCCAGGCGCTTGGCCTCGTCGAAGCGGACGGCGGGGATCCGGTCCACCTCGGGGATGGCCAGCTTCAGCCGGGCGATGTCGTCGGCGTACTCCCGCTTCAAAAGGTCCATGGCGTACCGCAGGAAGCCGGTCTCCACCTCCATCACGTCGGCGAAGGATTGGATGAAGCCCATCTCGAAGTCCATGGAGGTGTACTCGTTGAGGTGGCGGGCGGTGGAGTGCTTCTCCGCCCGGAAGACGGGAGCCACCTCGTAGACCCGCTCGTAGACCCCCACCATGGTCTGCTTGTAGAACTGGGGGGACTGGGCCAGGAAGGCCTTGCGGCCGAAGTAGTCCAGGCGGAAGATGTTGGAGCCGCCCTCCGCACCGGCGTGGACGATCTTGGGGGTGTGGACCTCGGTGAAGCCCTGCCCCTGGAGGTACTCCCGAAAGGCCCGGCTCAGGGCGGCCTGGACCCGGAAGATGCTGCGCTCCCGCAGGTGCCGCAGCAGCACCGGCCGCAGGCCCAGCTCGGTGTCCAGGTTGACGTTGAGCTTGGCCTTGGCCACCGGCACCGGCATGGGCTCCGCCGGCCGGGAGAGGACCTCCACCGACTCCGCCGCCAGCTCCACGCCGCCGGGAGCCCGGGGCTCCTCACGGAGAGTCCCCGTCACCGTGACGGCAGCCTCCTCCGGGACCTGACTGAGGTCCAGACCGCCGCACACGCACTGGAGCAAACCGTCCCGCAGCCGCAGCTTCAGAAAGGTGAGGCCGCCGCCCACAGACTGCTTCACGTGGACCATGCCGGAGACCTGAACGGTGTCGTTTCGCCGTCCGCCCTCCAGGATGTCGTTGTACGCCGGTCCTCCGCTCGTCTTGGTCCCAGTGATGAATTCCATGCCGTTCACGTCCTTTCGTTCCTTTTTCGGGCAAACCGTGGCGAAAAAAATAAAAAAAAGCCCCGGAGCTGCATACACAGCTTCGGGACGGAAAAATCCGCGGTACCACCCAAAGTTTGCCGTCTCGCCATTGAGGCGGCCCCTTGTCTCCCTTAACGCGGGAAGACGTGGGACCCTCCTCCGCCCACAGCGGATTCGAATCCCCGGCTCACAGAGTGTTGCGCCTCCCCATCCTGCCGGACCGGGCTCTCAGTCGGTGGCCCGGATTCTCTGGCGGCCCTCACGGGGGGCGGTCTCGTTCATTGCCTTTGTTGGACGTAGTATATGCGCTTTTCCGCAAAATGTCAACTCCAAATTTTCTTTCCGCCGGGGTTTTGGTCTTTGTCGATTTGTGCTATACTGCTGATACCCTTCATTCCCCGTCAAGAAAAGAGGCGTTTTCAACATGCTCAACTGGAACGAACTGGAGGCCGCCTGCGGCGGCTGCCGGAACTGTTCGCTCTGTGAAACCAGGCACCATGTGGTCTTCGGCGAGGGTCTACGCACCGCCGACCTCATGTTCATCGGCGAGGGCCCCGGCGAGCAGGAGGACCTGACCGGCCGCCCCTTCGTGGGCCGGGCCGGACAATTTTTGGACGAGATGCTCTCCATTATCGACCTGGACCGCTCCCGCTATTTCATCGGCAACATGGTCAAGTGCCGTCCTCCTCAGAACCGGGACCCCCTGGAGCCGGAGATTGAGGCCTGCATCGGCTACCTGCGCAATCAGGTGGCCCTGATCCGGCCCAAGATCATCGTCTGCCTGGGCCGCATCGCCGCCACCCGGCTCATCCGGCCCGACTTCAAGATCACCCGGGAGCACGGCCAGTGGTTCGAGAAGGCCGGGGTCCACATGATGGCCATGTACCACCCCTCCGCCCTGCTCCGGGACCCGCGGAAGCGGCCCGAGGCCTTTGAGGACCTGAAAAAGCTCCAGGCCAAGATCCGGGAGGTCTGTCCAGACACCTACGCGGGGGTGGTGCCTTTGGGCCGGATGGCCGGGGAGGTGCAGGCATGAACCAGACCCAGCACCCCGCCCAGATGTCCGAGGCCTACTCCCTGGGCGCCCTGCTCACCGTGGGAGGCGGCTTTCTGGACGCCTACACCTACTTCACCCGGGGTGGCGTCTTCTCCAACGCCCAGACCGGCAACCTGGTGCTGCTGGCCATCCGGCTGGCCCAGGGAGACCTGACCGCCCTCCCCCGCTACCTGCCCCCCATCCTGTCCTTCGCCCTGGGCATCGTGGTGGCTGAGCTGATCCGGGACCGCTTCCGGGCCTCCCACACCCTCCACTGGCGGCAGGCGGTGGTGGCCCTGGAGGCCCTCATCCTCCTGGTCACCGCCTTCCTCCCCCAGGGTCCCTGGGACAGCGCCGTCAACGCCGCCGTCTCCTTCGTCTGCGCCATGCAGGTGGAGACCTTTCGCAAGATCCGGGGCAACGCCCTGGCCACCACCATGTGCACCGGCAACCTGCGCAGCGGCACAGAGCTCCTCTACCACGGCGTCCGCGGCCGGGACCCTGTCTCCCTCAAGCGCAGCTTTCAGTACTACGGCATCATCCTGTGCTTCCTGCTGGGCGGCGCCCTGGGCGTCTGGGCCACCGGCCTGCTGGCAGAGCAGGCCATCCTCCTCTGCTGCGGCCTGCTGGCCGTCATCTTCCTGGCCATGTTCCGCGCCCCCCAGGAGGCCGGCTGAAGGCCGTACATCCATGAAAAAGCTCCGGACCCGACGGCCCGGAGCTTTTCGCATTTTTCATGATTTCTCTTCCCGTTCTTCCTCCGGCCGGTGGTCGGGGAGAACCGCGTTGACGCCGAAGGCGATGGCCACCCCCACCACCGTCTCGATGATCCGGGCGGCGGCGTAGTAGTACCGCTCCACTCCCACCATGTCATTGATGAGGATGACGCAGGGCACGATACAGGCCATGCCGCAGGCGGTGGGCCGCCGGATGAGCAGACAGATCCAGATCCCCGCCACACAGACCAGGCCCAGAATGGCGGTCTTGACGAGAGGCTGCCGGGCGGCCTCCCCCAGGGACAGGGCCAGCCCGCCCAGGGCGCCGCCCACGGCCACCCCGATGAACCGGGAGATTCCCTGCTGCATGGTCTGGCCCAGAGAGCTCTGCATGCACACCACGCAGGCGATGCAGGCATACAGAGGACCCATCTGCCCCAGGATGCCCCCCAGCTCAGCGTGGTAGAGGAGGCCGAAGGGCACAAAGACCAGGTAGGAGAGCATGACGGCCACCGCCGTCTTGACGGTACGCATCCCCACGCCGGGGAGTTTCATGGTGTCGTCCTCCTCAGAAGGGCAGGTTGAGGCCTCCGGTGATCTGGCCCATGGCGGAGGCGGCGTCGGAGGAGGCCGAGCGCATGGCCTCGTTTACAGCCGCCACGATGAGATCCTGAAGCATCTCCACGTCGTCGGGGTCCACGGCCTCGGGGTCGATGGTAATGCTCTTGAGCTCGTGCTTGCCGCTCACAGTGGCGGAGACCACCCCGCCGCCGGCCTGGGCAGTGTACTCCTTGTTCTCCAGCTCGGCCTGCATCCGCTGCATGTCCTGCTGCATCTTCTGGGCCTGCTTGATCATATTCATGTTGATGCCGCCGCCCAGGCCGCCCATACCGCGGCTGCCGAATCCCTTTGCCATTGTGCGTCACTCCTTGATGGTAATGTTATCAAACCGCCGGCCCATGGCCAGCAGATCGTCCAGATTGTCGTGGGCGGGGGCGGACGTCCCGGTGGGAGCCTTCCCCACCTTGGCCTGCACCCGCACTGCCTCGCCCAGCCTGGCCTGGGCCAGGACCCGGATGGCCTCCAGCACCGCCGGACGGCTCACCACGCCCTTCACCAGCTCGTCGTCCACCCACAGGGTGAGGACGCCGGGCTCCAGAT
>CAUBHZ010000041.1 GCA_958435885.1 uncultured Intestinimonas sp.
GTGAGCTCCTCCACCAGCGCCACGGCGGTGAGGACCATGCGGTCGCAGTGGGCGCCGCGCTCCTCCCTCCGCTCCTTGGCATTCTGGAGGAGCTGAGCGCAGTCCAGAGCCCCCACCCGCTCCTTGAAGAGGCGCTGGAACTCGGAGGCGGTATGGCTGTCCGCCCCACGGAGCCCCAGGGCCATGAGGCCGCCGGTCACCGCGCCGCACACCGAGCCCCGGCGCATGCCGCTGCCGAACTGGGCCGCCAGACGGTACATGGTCTGGGGGTCCAGTCCCTGCCCCTCGGCAAAGGGGATGAGGGTGGCCTGGGCACAGTTGTAATGGGGCTCCAGAGTGTGGTGGAGCTCTTCGGCGCGTTTTTTCAGATCCATTGTCGTTCTCTCCATTTCTGCGATATTTTCTTTAGTTGAACCGGTCCGGGTCCTCTTCAAAGAGCCGCCGCACCTTCTCCAGCAGGGGACGGTGCTCCGGCTCGGTGAGGCCCGGGTCGGCTGTCAATACCTCGGCGGCGGCGTCCTGGGCCTCCTTGAGCACCCGGGTGTCGGTCTCCAGGTCGGCCACCCGCAGGGCGGGCAGACCGTGCTGCCGCTGTCCGAAGAAGTCGCCGGGTCCACGGAGCTTCAGGTCCTCCTCGGCGATCCTGAAGCCGTCGTTGGTCTGGGTGAGGACCTTCAGCCGGGCCCGGGTGTCGGGGCTCCGGTTGTCGCTGACCAGGACGCACCAGGACTGGTGCTTCCCCCGGCCCACCCGGCCACGGAGCTGGTGGAGCTGGGAGAGGCCGTACCGGTCGGCGTTCTCGATGATGATGAGGCTGGCGTTGGGCACGTCCACCCCCACCTCGATGACGGTGGTGGACACCAGGATGTTCGTCTCCCCGGCGGTAAAGGCGGCCATGGCGGCCTCCTTCTCTTTTGCCTTCATGCGGCCGTGGACCAGGCCCACCCGCAGGTCTGGAAAGACCTGCTCCCCCAGCACCCGGGCGTACTCGGTCACCGCCTTCAGGTCCCAGGCCCCCTCCGGGTTCTCCTCCACGGCGGGGCAGACGATGTAGACCTGCCGGCCCTCCTTCACCTGGTCCCGGACAAAGCCGTACATCCGCTGCCGCTTGCTCTCCCCCACCAGCACCGTCTTCACCGGCATCCGGCCCGGAGGCAGCTCGTCGATGACCGACACGTCCAGGTCCCCGTAGATGATGAGGGCCAGGGTCCGGGGGATGGGGGTGGCCGACATGACCAGCACGTTGGGGGAAAAATCCTCCTCGCCCCCCGCTTTGGCCGCTAAAGCGGCACGTTGCTCTACGCCGAAGCGGTGCTGCTCGTCGGTGATGACCAGCCCCAGCCGGCGGAAGGCCACCCCCTGGGAGAGGAGGGCGTGGGTGCCCACCACGAAGGGGAGCGCCCCCGTCTCCAGGGCGGCCAGGACCTTCCGCTTCTCGGAGGCCTTCATGGAGCCGGTGAGCAGCCCCACTTCGATGCCCGCGGGAGAGAGCATGGCGGAGAGGGTCTTGGCGTGCTGCTCGGCCAGGATCTCGGTGGGAGCCATCATGGCGCACTGCCAGCCGGAGCGGACGGCCAGCCAGGCGCAGCCGGCAGCCACCGCCGTCTTACCCGAGCCCACGTCGCCCTGGACCAGCCGGTTCATGGGCCGGGTGAGGGCCAGGTCGGTAGCGGACTCCTCCAGCGCCCGTCTCTGCGCCCCCGTCAGGGTGAAGGGCAGCAGCCTGTAAAAGCCCTCCAGGTCTGTCTCCCCGAAGGCCGGGCCGTGGCCCCGGCTCCGCCGCTCCCGCAGCAGGGCCAGCCCCAGGGAGAGGTAGAAGAGCTCCTCAAAGGCGAAGCGCCGCCGGGCGGCGTCCAGGGCGTCCTCGTCGGCGGGAAAGTGGATGCTCCGCCAGCAGTCTGCCGCCGGAGCCAGATGGTGCCGCGCCAGCAGGTGGTCAGGCAGGGTCTCCGCCGGAGGCGGCAGCTCCCGGAGGGCCCGCTCCACCAGCCCGGCAAGCAGGTGGTTGGTGATCCCCGCCGTCAGGGGGTAGACCGGCATGATGCGCCCGCAGGCCCAGGGCCGCTCCGCCCCCTCGAACTGGGGGTTGGTCATCTGCCGGTGGCTGCCCATGAGCTCCACCCGGCCGTAGAGGATGTACTCCTCCCCCCGGTGGAGGGCCTGGCGCACATAGCCCTGGTTGAAGAAGGTCACCAGCATGGCGGAGGCTCCATCCACCACCTTGAGCCGGGTCACATCCAGTCCCTTCCGGATGTGCATGCGCCGGGGCTCTTCCGCCGCCATGACCCGGACGCAGCACAGCTCCCCCACCGGGGCCTCGGCGATGGCATAGACCTGCCGCCGGTCCTCGTAGCTCCTGGGAAAGTAGCCCACCAGGTCTCCGGCCACCCGGAGGCCCAGCTTCTCCAGGCCCTTGGCCCGGGCCTCCCCCACCCCGGGGAGCTCCCGCAGAGGGGTGTTCACATCCATGACTCCGCCTCCTCCAGGAAGGCCTCCCGGTCGTAGAGGGCGTTGAGCACCGGCAGCAGAGCGTTGGTGCTCATGTGCTCCGGGAGGTCCAGATGCCTGAGCAGGGCGCCCCGCCGCTGGGCGGAGTCGGGGGTGCCGGTGAGGCCCAGCAGGTAGAGGTCGGCCTTGGTGATGGCCTCTTTGGGCCCACTTCCGTTGGCCGGCTCCTCCAGGAAGGTGGCACCCGCCCGGCGGAGCACCTCCTCCAGCACCGCCGGGGACATGCCCTCCACCCCCAGCTTGCCCTCCTTGCCGGGAGTCCGCTTGCGCCGCTCCTTGCCGTAGACGTCGGGGATGTAGGCGTGCTTCACCCTGTCCTTGGGCAGGGCGCTTTTGAGACGGCTGCGGATGAGGAAGCCCGCCCCGTCAGAGTCGGTGAGCACGATGAGCCCCCGCTCCTCCGCCAGCCGCCGCAGCAGGGCCACCAGCTCCTGATTTTTGAACACCCCAAAGCCGGCGGTCTCCAGGATCACCGTGTCCACCACCTGGGAGAGGGTGTTTTTGTCATAGCGGCCCTCCACCACGATGGCCTCTTGTATGTGCAGCATCCCCCGGACTCCTTCCTTTTCGTGTTATGCGATGCCCGTCTTGGGCGGGCGGTTGGCCAGCTTCAGGATGAGGTCGATGAGGAGTTCCTCCCCGTCGGCCCCCGCCTGGGACTTCATGGCCAGGTCGGTGCGGGCGGCCTCCAGCACGGCGTACCGGCACCAGTTCCGGTCGAACCGCCGGGCGGCGTCCATGAGCTTCTGGGCCGGGTAGGCCGAGCGCATCCCCCACAGCTCCACCAGGTAGCCCGCCCCCTTCCGCTCCTCCATGGCCAGCCGGGCGGAGTAGAGCTGCCGCAGCTGCCGCCCCAGCACCGAGAGGAGCTTGATGGGGGGCTCCCCCATATGGAGGAGGTCGGAGAGCACCGACGAGGCCTTGTCAAAGTCCCCGGCGGCGATGGCGTCGGTGAGCTGAAAGACCACCGCGTCCAGCTGGGGGATGGCTACGGCGTCGATGTCGGCACGGGTCACCGCCCGGTGCTGGGCGTAGGCCCCGATCTTGCCGATCTCCGAGATGAGCCCCGTCATCAGGTCTCCGCACAGGAAGATGAGGTACCGGGCCAGCTCAGAGTCGATGTCGTGGTCCAGGGCCTTGAACCGGCGGCGGATCCAGTCCACCAGATCCCCCTGCTCCTGCCGGGTGAACTTCACCGCCATCCCGTGGGCCTTGATGGCGGCGGCCAGCTTGGTGCGGGCGTCGGGCTTGTACTCGATGAGGTCGTAGACAAAGACCAGACAGACATAGTCCGGCAGGTCGGCGAAGAGGGCGGTCATGGCCTCCCGCTGGTCGGCAGGCGCCTTGAAGAGGTCGTAGTCGTAGACCACCACCATGGTGCGCTGGCTCATCATGGGCAGGCAGTCGATGACCTGCCCCAGGGCCTTGGGGTCGCACTCCTTGGCCTGGAAGGTGTGGAGGTTGAAGGCCTCCATGCCGCCGGGGAGCAGCTTCTTTTTCATCTGCCCCAGGTAGAAGTCCCGGAGGTAGGCCTCCTCCCCGTGGAAGATGTAGAGCTGTCCCAGCGTTCCGGCGGACAGGTCGCTTTTGAGCTGTTTGACCGCCGCGGCGTCGGCGTTGTTGGTCTTGGCCATAAAGGACCTCCTTATCTCACCGTGATGGTGACGTTTCCCTGTAAGTCAGTGCGGTAGATGTCACAGCCCGCCCCGCTCAGCCGGAGCAGGGTCTCCGGGGCGGGATGGCCGTAGGTATTGTAGCCGCAGGAGACCACCGCCGTCTCCGGCGTCACCGTCTCCAGCAGCAGGTCGGAGGCAGCGTACTTGGAGCCGTGGTGGCCCACCAGCAGCACATCGATATCCGGCAGGTTTCCGTACTTCACCAGCCGTCCCTCCACCACCTGGTCCATATCCCCGGTGATGAGGGCGGAGAAGTTCTCCGTCTCACACAGCAGGCTCAGGCCCTCCTCGTTGGTGTCGCCGCTCCCCAATGGGCCGTACAATGTGAGCACGGCGTCCCCGAACGCCAATGTCACGTCATCCCACACCATCAGGGTGGGGATGTCCCGCTCCTCCGCCCGGGCTAGGAGTTCGGTCTGGAGCTCCGGCGGGTCGATGACCTGGGGCAGGGCCAGGTTGGACACCTCCAGCCGGTCCATGAGGGTGGCCACCCCGTTGGCGTGGTCGTTGTGGCAGTGGGTGAGCACCAGCAGGTCCACCCGCTTGATGCCCATGGTGCTCAGGTAGCCGGCCGCCAGATCACCGGCGTCCTCGCCGGTGCTGCCGCAGTCCACCACCGCCACCCGGTCCCCGCAGCGGAGCACCACACACTGGCCCTGACCCACGTCCAGCACCGTCATGGTGAGACTCCCCGCCCAGTAGGCGGCGTGGTTGAGCACCAGGGCGGCAACGAGCACGATGACCGAGCAGCACAGGGGCACCAGGGGCCGGCGCGGACCCTTCAGAAGCAGGTAGCAGAGCCACAGCAGGTAGACTGCGGCCAGGCCGCCCATCAGGTAAGGTCCCACCATGGCCACTGAGGCGAAGGGGGCGGCGGCCAAGCCCCGGACCAGCCACAGCACCAGCCGGGGCAGCAGTCCCACCACCTGACCCAGGGTCGTCCCCAAGGCAGGGAGCAGGAGCTGGACCAGGGCGGTGAGCAGCCCGCCCTGGAAGGTGAACTGCAAAAGGGGCAGGCACAGCAGGTTGGACACCGGGGAGATCACCGAGAGACTGCCGAAATACCACACCAGCAGCGGCACCGTGAAGACCATGGCGCCAAAGGAGATACTGATGGAGGCCGCAGTCCAGTGTCTGACGGGCCGCTTTTTCCGCTTCTCTCCCTCTTGTGTCCCACCGCTGCCCATAAGGTAGCCCTGTATCCGCCAGGAAAAGGCCAAAATCCCCGCCACCGAGGCAAAGGAGAGCTGAAGGCTCACGCTCAGCGAAGCCCAGGGGTCCAGGAGCAGGAGGAGCAGCAGAGCCAGGGACAGGCTGGTGGGTGAGTCGTTCTCCCGGCCCAGCAGAGGTCCCAACAGCAGCAGGCCGTTCATGACGGCGGCCCGGACCACCGAGGGGGTACATCCCACCGCCAGGGCGTAGCACACCATCAGCGGCAGCACCACCAGGGCGGTGCGGCGGCGGTACCGGCTGCCGGTGAGGGCCACCGCCAGCTGGACCAGGAAGCTCATGTGGAGCCCCGACACCGCCACGGCGTGGGCCAGCCCCGCCCGCCGGAGGGCGCTATAGTCCCCCTGGGCCAGGCGGTCGGTGTCGCCGGTGAGGAGTGCGGTGACCAGTCCGACACTCTCCGGCGGGAAGGCGGCGGCCACAGCCTCCTTGATGGTCTGGGCCCAGTGGACGGGCAGCGCCCACAGGGGGACCCTCTCCGGCCGCCGGACCTCCAGCGCCTTCACGCTCCCCGTCAGGTGGATGCCCTGGGAGAGGCGGTACGTCCAACCCTCCGCAACGGTCTGTGGCGGACCGGACCAGTCCGCCGTCACCGTGAGGGCATCCCCGGGGCGCAGGTCCATGAGGTCCTCACCGTCACCGTAGAGTGTCGCCCGGAGGACCATGCCGTCCTCCAGCGTCACCTTTGCCTCCACTCCGGCGCCGTAATTGGTCCCATAGGGCCAGTCGGCAACGGCGGCGGTGAGGGTACTCCGGACGCCGTCCAGCTCCCGGGCCGCGCCCAGAAAGTGGACGTTGTAGCCCGCCGTCCAGGTAAGTCCCGCCGCCACGCCCAGGTACACCAGGGCGCAGCGGCGCCACCGGTCCTCCCGCTTCAGGAGGGCCGGCAGGGGCAGGAGCAGGGCGAGCATCCACAGACCATTGCAGCTCAGAAAGACCGCCGCGGCAAAGCCGGCGGCCACCGCCGCCAGCTTACGCACGGGGCGCCGATGGGTCGTCGGTGCGGCCCAGCAGGTAGTCGGTGGAGGTCTGGTAGTAGTCCGCCAGCTTGATGAGGGCCCATACCGGGATCTCCCGCAGGCCCTTTTCATACCGGCGGTAGACCTCCAAATTCATATGAAGGTATTCGGCAATATCCCGTTGGGTCTTGTCCTTATCGTTTCTCAGGTCTCCCAATCTGCGAAAGTACATACGATCACCCGGTAAAATCCTACCATTCAGTAGCATTTACCGTTCGAGATACTGCCATACGGCGTTATTTTAGCAAATTTACTGCCGCTTCTCAAGTGCCAAGCAGTGGGCCCCAACCGCTCTCACCAGAGCCTTCCCCTGGGGGAAGGTGGCATTTGCGGAGCAAATGACGGATGAGGGGAGGCGCTGGAAATGGATTGGCCTTTCCCCTCATCAGTCTCGCTCCGCTCGCCAGCTTCCCCCAGGGGAAGCCAAAGAGATGGGCGCGTCCGGGAGGCCGCGCCCCGCACAAATATAGTACCACGTCGACATGTCCACAGACAAAGCGCACTGCCGTGAAAAAACCATCCCCCGGCGGCTGTGCCGCCGGGGGATGAGGATGGGTGTATGCGGTCAGCCGGGAGGCCAGGTCATGTCCCGTCCGCCCAGTACGTGGAAGTGCAGATGGTGGACACTCTGTCCAGCCTGCTCACCGATGTTGGAGACCACCCGGTAGCTCTCCAGGCCCAGCTCCTTGGTCACCTTGGAGATGACGGCGAAGATGTGGGCCACCACGGTGGCGTTCTCCGGGGTCACCTCGGCCACGGAGCCGATGTGGGTCTTGGGGATCACCAGGAAGTGGGTGGGCGCCTGGGGGTCGATGTCGTAGAAGGCGTAGACGGTCTCGTCCTCATACACCTTGTTGGAGGGGATCTCCCCCGCCGCGATCTTGCAGAACAGACAATCGCTCATGTGCAGAAACCTCCTTTCACACGCTGCTCATTATCGAAACTGATTGAGCTCGGGATGATAGGTGAAGCCGGCGGCGGCCAGGGCGGCGCAGAGGGCCTCGGTTGTGGTGTCGTGGTCGTCGCAGAAGGACTCCAGGTCGGAATAGGTGTCCCGGAGCCGGGCATTGACCACGCTGTACAGGATCATGGGGTCCTGGGGCAGCATGCTCACAGCCCCAGCTTTCCGGCCACAAAGTCGTCCACAGTGGCCAGGGCGTCGTCCAGCTTGAGGACGTCGGTGCCGCCGCCCATGGCGGAGTCGGGCTTGCCGCCGCCCTTGCCGCCGCAGATGGCGGTGACGTGCTTGATGAGGTCACCGGCCTTCACGCCCTTCTGGACCGCCTCCTTGCCGCAGACGGCCAGGAAGGTGATCTTGCCGTCGTTCACGGCGGAGAGCACGGCCACCACGGCCTGGCTCTTGTCCCGCAGGAAGTCGCCCATCTTGCGCAGGCGGTCGGCATCGGCGTCGGCCAGGGTGGCGGTGACCACCTTCAGGCCGCCCACTTCCTTGGCGCCCATGAGGAACTGGCCGGCCTCGCTGACGGCCTCCTTGGCCTTGAAGGCCTCCACCACATGGCGCAGCTCCTTGAGCTCCTCCACGTTCTGGATGGCCTTCTCCCGCAGCTCGCCGGGCTTGGCCTTCAGGGCGGCGGCGGCCTGGAAGAGCAGCTCCTGGTTCCGGTTCATGACCTCCAGGGAGGCAAGGCCGGTGGTGGCCTCGATGCGGCGGACGCCGCTGGCCACGGAGAACTCGCTCTCGATGTGGAAGACGCCCACCTTGGCGGTGTTGTCCAGGTGAGTGCCGCCGCAGAACTCCACGGAGTAGCCCTCGCCCATGTCCACCACCCGGACGGTGTCGCCGTACTTCTCACCGAAGAGGGCGATGGCGCCCCGCTTCTTGGCCTCCTCGATGGGGAGGACGTCGGTGTGGATGTCGTAGCCCTCCAGCACGGCCTGGTTGACCATGGCGGAGACCTGGCCCAGCTCCTCGGCGGTCATGGCGGAGAAGTGGGTGAAGTCGAAGCGGAGGCGGTCCTCCTCCACCAGGGAGCCGGCCTGGTGGACGTGGTCGCCCAGCACGGTGCGCAGGGCCTTGTCCAGCAGGTGGGTGGCGGAGTGGGCACGCATGACGGCCTTCCGGCGCTTGACGTCGATGGAGGCGGAGACGGTGTCGCCCAGCTTCAGGACGCCGCCGGAGAGCTTGCCGTAGTGCATATACTTGCCGCCCTTGTTCTTCTGCACGTCGGTGACGGTGAAGACGGCGTCACCGGCGGCGATGGTGCCGTGGTCGGCCACCTGGCCGCCCATCTCGGCGTAGAAGGGGGTCTTGTCCAGCACCACGATGGCCTCCACGCCGGGCATGAGCTCCTCGGCCTGCTCGTTCTCCACCACCAGGGCCACCACCTTGGCGCCGTCAATGGCGGTGTGGTCATAGCCCACAAACTGGGTCTCGGGCACATCCTTGCCGAACTCCACGCCGGCCCAGCCCAGATCGCCCAGGGCCTCCCGGGCCTTCCGGGCACGCTCCTTCTGCTCCTGCATGAGGGCCTTGAAGCCCTCCTCGTCCACGGTCATGCCCTGCTCCTGGACCATCTCGATGGTGAGGTCGATGGGGAAGCCGTAGGTGTCGTAGAGTTTGAAGGCGTCGGCGCCGGAGAAGACCTTCTCCCCCTTGGCCTTGTGGCCGGCGAGCATGTCGTCAAAGATCTTCATGCCGCCGTCGATGGTCTTGGCAAAGTTCTCCTCCTCGGTGCGGATGACTTTTGTGATATACTCCTGGCGCTCCCGCAGCTCGGGGTAGTGGCCCTCGTTCTCGTGGATGACGGTGTCACACACCTCATAGAGGAAGGGGTCGTTGACGCCCAGCAGCTTGCCGTGGCGGGCGGCCCGGCGGAGCAGGCGGCGGAGGACGTAACCACGGCCCTCGTTGGAGGGCAGCACGCCGTCGCAGATCATGAAGGTGGCGGAGCGGATGTGGTCGGTGATGACCCGGAGGGACACGTCCCGCTCCCGGCTCTGGCCGTAGCTGGCGCCGGTGATGTCGGTGACCTTCTTGGTGATGTTCATGACGGTGTCCACGTCGAAGAGGGAGTCCACGTCCTGGCACACCACGGCCAGCCGCTCCAGGCCCATGCCGGTGTCGATGTTCTTCTGCTTGAGCTCCTCGTAGTGGCCCTCGCCGTCGTTGTTGAACTGGGAGAAGACCACGTTCCAGACTTCCATGTAGCGGTCGCACTCACAGCCCACGGTGCAGCCGGGCTGGCCACAGCCGTACTTCTCGCCCCGGTCATAGTAGATCTCGGAGCAGGGGCCGCAGGGGC
>CAUBHZ010000042.1 GCA_958435885.1 uncultured Intestinimonas sp.
TGGGCGGCATCGGCATCATGAACATCATGCTGGTGTCGGTCACCGAGCGCACCCGGGAGATCGGCATCCGCAAGTCCCTGGGCGCCAAGGGCAAGGACATCCGCAGCCAGTTCATCATCGAGGCGGGCACCACCTCCGCCATCGGCGGCGTCATCGGCATCGTGCTGGGCATCATCATGGCCAACGTGCTCACCAACGTCATCGCCCTCGTGCTGGGCACCGGCAACGACGGCTTCGTGGCCGTCCCCACCCTGGGGGGCATCGCCGTGTCCTTCGGCGTGTCGGTGGGCGTGGGCATCCTCTTCGGCTACCTGCCCGCCAACAAGGCCGCCCGGCTCAACCCCATCGACGCCCTGCGGTACGACTGATCCATCCGTGATAAAGGAGCGAACAAAGATGAAGAAACGAGTCCTCTCCGCCCTCCTGGCGGCGGCCCTCACCCTGTCCCTCACCTCCACCGCCCTGGCCGTCACCAGCCGGGACGACGCCGCCCAGGTCCTCTCCGCCCTGGACATCATGACCGGCGACCAAAACGGGAACCTGAACCTCTCCGCCCCGGTGACCCGGGCCGAGTTCGTCAAGATGCTCATGGCCGCCTCCCCCATCAGCGTGGGGGACGTGACCTACGTCTCCCCCTACCCCGACGTGCCCGCCTCCCACTGGGCCGCCCCCTACGTGGAGGCCGCCGTCACCGCCGGCTATGTCACCGGCTACCTGGACGGCACCTTCCGCCCCTCCAACACCATCACCCTGGCCGAGGGCGTGGTCATGGCCCTGCGGCTGCTGGGCTACACCAACGCCGACTTCTCCGGCTCCTTCCCCGCCGGCCAGATGTCCATGTACAAGACCCTGAAGCTGGACGAGGGCATCACCATCGGCCAGAACGACACCATGACCCGGCAGGACGCCATGTACCTCTTCTACAACCTGCTCACCGCCCCCAGCAAGACCACCGGCCAGCCCTACCTCTCCTCCGTGCTGGGCTACGGCCTCACCGCCGACGGCAAGGTGGACACCCTGGCCCTCCTCAACGGCACCATGGACGGCCCCGTGGTTGTGGGTGAGGCCGGCTGGCGGGACAAGATCCCCTTCGACCTCTCCAAGGCCCGGGTGACCCGGAACGGCGCCGCCTCCACCGCCGACGCCCTGATGGACAACGACGTGGTCTACTGGTCCGAGAACCTCAACGCCCTGTGGGTGTACACCAACAAGATCACCGGCCCCATCCAGGCCATCACCCCCGCCTCCGCCCCCACCTCGGTGACCGTCTCCGGCAAGTCCTACGCCATCGAAACCCCCACCGCCGCCTACGCCCTCAGCGACCTGGGCACCTTTGAGGTGGGCGACTCCGTGACCCTCCTCCTGGGCCGGGACGGCAAGGTGGCCGCCGCCGTGGCTCCCGGCCAGGCCGCCGGCGGCAGCGTGTGCGGCGTGGTGGTCTCCAACGTGCCCCAGCAGTACACCGACAAGAACGGCCACGACTACACCGCCGCCTCCGTCACCGTGCTGGCCACCGACGGCAACACCTACACCTACTCCACCGACCGCACCAGCGTCCGCACCGGCACCCTGGTCCAGGCGGTGGCCTCTGGCGACGGCGTGGAGATCAAGAACCTGTCCTCCGCCTCCCTCTCCGGCAAAGTGGATTCCGACGGCACCAAGCTGGGCGGCCGGTCCTTCGCCGCCGACGTGGAGATCCTGGACACCTACGGCGACCACGGCGTCCGGGTCTACCCCTCCCGTCTGGCCGGCATGGAGATCACCGAGAGCATGGTCCGCTACTACCTGCTGGACGGCAACGGCGACATCAGCCGCCTCATCCTCAAGGACGCCACCGGCGACATGCACACCTACGGCGTCATCACCTCGGTGAGCGAGATCAACAGCGCCGCCTCCATGACCACCGCCGGCACCTACGTCTACGACACGGCGGGCACCACTCAGACCATCAGCGGCAGCACCGTCTACAACGTGAAGACGGGTCCCTTCATGATGAAGACCGACGGCGGACAGATCGACCGGCTGGTCAACCTCACCGAGGTCAAGATCACCGCGGTGGAGGGCAACACCGCTTACGCCGGCAACCGCCAGTACGCCATCTGGGACAACGCCCTGGTCTACGAGGTCCGGGACGGCAAGTACTATCCCACCTCCCTGGCCCTGGTCACCGGCAGCGACTACACCCTCACCGGCTATTACGACAAGGATCAGACCGACGGCGGCCGCATCCGTGTCATCCTGGCCAAATGATCCACACATAAGTGAAAAAAGTGGACGGAACCGAGGTTCCGTCCACTTTTTTGTCTTTTCACCGGCAGCGCCGCCGGTATTGTCCACACCTTTATACACCGGTGAGGTCGAAGGGGGGGATATATTCCGTGTCGGCGGCGCTCCCCTCCTGGGTGAAGCCCTCCAGCCCCAGGGCCTCCATGTAGGCCTGGGCGTTCCGGGCCTCCGAGCCCCGCAGACGCCGGTCGATCTCGGGGAACTCCGATGCCCGGCCCTGGGGCACATACTGGCTCATGAGGGAGAAGAGGACCGTCCCCGCCGGAAATTCCTCCGAGATAAAATCCATCACCCGCTTGGCCTCGGCCAGGCGGCCGGGGAGGACCAGGTGTCGGATGACAGTGCCCCGCTTCAGGAGGCCGTCCTCCACCACGCAGGGGCCGGTCTGGCGCACCATCTCCCTGATGGCGGCCACCGCCACCTCCGGGTAGTCCGCCGCCCCGGAGTAGCGCTCCGAGAGCGCCGGCGTCAGGTATTTGAGGTCGGGGAGGTAGATGTCCACCTTGCCCTCCATGGCCCGCAGGGTCTCCACCCGGTCATAGCCGCCCGAGTTCCACACCACCGGCACGGGAAGGGGCTTCTCCAGCAGCTGGTAGATCACATGGGCGTAGTGGGTGGGGTTGACGAAGTTGATGTTGTGGGCGCCCTGGCCGATGAGCTCCATGCAGATCTCCCGCAGCCGGTCCACCGTCACCGCTTTTCCGAAATCCTGGTGGCTGATCTGGTCGTTCTGGCAAAAAACGCAGTCCAGACTGCACCCGGAGAAAAAGACGGTACCGGAGCCATTTTTGCCGGAGATGGGCGGCTCCTCCCACATGTGGAGGGCGGCCCGGGCCAGCACCGGCGCCATGGGCATGCGGCAGTGGCCCTTCCCCACCGTCTCGGTGCGCTCCGCCCCGCACAGCCGGGGACACAGATTGCAGATCATAGCTGATGGACCTCCCGGTCCTCCGTCCGGCCCATGAGCCAGTCTACGGAGACTTGAAATGTATCGGCGATCTTCAGCAGCGTCCCGTAGCTGGGATATTTTCCTGTCTCCAGGTCCTGATAGGTCCGCCAGGAGATGCCGACCCGCTCTGCCGCCTGAGTCTGTGTCAGTCCGGCCTCCTGCCGGAGCAGGCGGAGTTTGTCTGAAAACATCGTATCACTCCTTGACACACAGACTTCTGTGTGATATAAAGAAATACACAGAGAACTGTGTGTGAGGTGGATTCTCATGTCACTTCTGATGGACGAGCTCTATTTTGCCCTCATCGGCGGTCCCCACCGGGACCAGTGGCCGGAGTACCTGGAAGATAGCCCGGTCCAGGCCCACGGGATGTACTGCTTCCGGGAGGGCGTCCGGCTGGGGCTGCTCCTGGCCGTGGATGCTTTCTCTGCCGAAGTGGGGGAGTAGCTAACGGTGTTCGTGCGATGGGAGAAAACGCAGGAAATAAACCAGCCCTTCCCCTCATCAGTCTCGCTGCGCTCGACAGCTTCCCCCAGGGGAAGCCAAGGAGCTGGATGTGTCCGGTTCGCCGTGCCCTATCACCTCCAGAGCCTTCCCCCGGGGGAAGGTGGCATTTGCGAAGGAAATGACGGATGAGGGGAACGATTCCGATTGGGCGACTCTGGAAAGCCGCACCCAACACAACGATACTGTTTCTCCCCTCTTACGGGTGGAAATCCGGCCCTAGATTGCCCTCCCGCCAGTGCTTGCGGCACAGGCCGATATACTGGTCGTTGGCCCCCAGCACCACCTGCTCCCCCTCCCGGAGGACCTTGCCGTCCTTGTCGAAGCGGGCGTTGCAGGTGGCCTTCTTGCCGCACCAGCAGATGGTCTTGACCTCTTCGATGATGTCGGCGGTGGCCAGCAGCTCCTGGGATCCAGAGAAGAGCTGTCCGGAGAAGTCGGCCCGGAGGCCGTAGCAGATCACCGGGATGTTCCAGTCGTCCACGATGTGGACCAGGAACTGGACCTCCTCCCGGCTGAGGAACTGGGCCTCGTCCACGATGACGCAGGCGTACTTCTTCAGCTCCGCCTCCGGCATGGTGCGCATCTCAGAAAAGTAGATGCAGGGGTGGCTCAGGCCCATCCGGGAGGCCACGAACTTGGCTCCGTCCCGCTGGTCGATCTCCGGCTTCACCAGCAGGGCCTCCTGGCCCCGCTCCTCGTAGTTGTACCGCACCATCAGGGCGTTGGCCGTCTTGCTGGAGCCCATCACTCCGTATCGAAAATACAGCTTTGCCATCTCTTTCTCCCTCTTCTTTTGTATTAGCGCACCCGGTCTTCCACCAGGTGTTGAAAGCTCTGAAAGGCGTTGGGCACGGCGTAGTCCCGTTGCAGCTCTTCCCGCCCCGCCCACACCCAGCCCTCCGGCAGGGTTTTGTCGGCGGTCTCCATGACCCGGCAGGTCATGCGCCACTCAATATGGGTGAAAATGTGCTTGCCCGTGCCGCCGTCGGCGAGGTCCACAGGCTGGATACCCCAGCCTGCCAGGCAGTCCCAGGCCGGAGCGGGCTCGTTGGGGTACTCCCACAGCCCACCCAGCAGCCCCTTCTTGGGCCGCTGCCGCAGGACCACCTTGCCGTCGTGGAAAAGGAGAAAGACCACCCGGTCCTCCACCCGCCGGGCCTTTTTCGGCGGCTTATAGGGGAGCTCCCCGGTGCGGCCCTCCAGTCGTGCCCGGCAGAAGTCCGCCGCCGGGCACTTCTCACACAGCGGCGCCCCGTTGGGGAGGCACACCGTGGCCCCCAGGTCCATCATGGCCTGGTTGAAGTCCCCCGGCGAGCGGACCGGGATGACCGCCTTCAGGTCGGCCCACATCCGCTTTTTGGTGTCCGGCCTGGTGATGTCGCTGCCGTCCCCGGTGAGCCGGGAGACCACCCGCAGCACGTTGCCGTCCACGGCGGGCACCGGCTGCCCGAAGGCGATGGAGGCGATGGCCCCGGCGGTGTACTCCCCCACGCCGGCAAGGCCCAGCAGGGTCTCGTAGTCGCCGGGGAAGGTCCCGCCAAAGTCCTCCACCACCTGCCGGGCGGCCTTTTGCAGGTTCCGGGCCCGGTTGTAATAGCCCAGGCCCTGCCACAGCTTCAGGAGCCGGTCCTCCTCCACCGCCGCCAGGTCTGCCACGGTGGGCAGGGCCTCCATGAAGCGGCGGTAATACTCCAGCACCGCCGCCACCCGGGTCTGCTGGAGCATGATCTCCGACACCCACACATGGTAGGGGGTGGGGTCGCTCCGCCAGGGGAGGGTGCGGGCGTTTTCGTGATACCACTGCAGGAGCGGAATGGGGAGCCGGGTCAGTTCATCCAAGGGTCTTGTCCTCCAAAATGGGCCGCGCCGGAGCGGCCCGTATTCAGGAGCCATTATACAATAAAATTTTTCTCTCCGCAATCAAAAGCGCCGCCCCGCTCATCTAATGGTCAGAAAGGAGGGACGCCCATGACCGAGCAGGAATACGCCGTCCGGGCCGACGCCCTGAAGGGCAAGCTCTACGGCATGGCCTTCCTGTACCTGGGGAGCCATTCTCTGGCCGTGGACGCCGTGGACGAGGCGGTGTACCTGGGTCTGCGCTCCTGCCACAAGCTGCGGGAGGTGGCCTTTTTCAACACCTGGCTCACCCGCATCCTCATCAACGCCTGCAACGCCGAGCTGCGGCGGCACAGGCGGGAGATCTCCATGGCGGAGCTGCCCGAGACCGCCCAGGAGTCCTTCGACGCCCTCCCCCTCCGGGACGCGGTGGGGCGGCTCCCCCGGGAGCTGAAAGAGGTCATCATTCTGCGCTATTTTACCGGCCTCACCCTGGCGGAGACCGCCCGGACCCTGGACATCCCCCAGGGCACCGTGGTCACCCGGCAGCGGAAGGCCCTCCAGCTGCTGCGGCTGGAGCTTACCGACGGAGAGGAGGCGGCTAATTCATGAACCGAAACGAGGAATATTGGGCCCTGGTGGCCCAGCTGAGCGACACGCCGCCGGAGCTGGAGGGCACAGTGGAGCGGGCCAAGTCCCGGGCCCGGAAACGGACCCTCAGGCGGTGGCTGGGCATCCCTGTGGCCTCCCTGGGTGGCGTGGCGGCAGCCTTCGTGCTGCTGGTGAACTGCTGTGTCCCCTTCGCCCAGGCCTGCGGGCGCATCCCCGGCCTCCGGGACCTGGCGGCTGCGGTGGCCCTCTCTCCCAGTCTGAAGGCGGCGGTGGAGAACGACTTCGTCCAGGTGGTGGACCAGGAACAGACGGAAAACGGCATTACCTTCCGGTTGGAATACCTCATTCTGGACACCATGCAGATCAACTTCTTCTACTCCGTCTCCGGAGGAGACTATGATCGCTACCACGTCTACCCCAGCATCACCGGCCCCGACGGAGAAAAGCTGGAGGGTTACTCCATCGTCAGCAGCGAGACCACGCCCGGCGATCTGGGCGACTTCAACGTCAACTACGCCGACGACCTCCAGGTGCCGGAGGCCCTGCGCCTCACCTGCGCGGTGACCGCCCAGCGGGAGGACAGGAACGGCTCCGCCGTCGCCCCCGCTGACTCCAGCATCTGGGACGAGCCGGAACCTGCCCAGGAACCGGAGGTGGTGGCCACCTTCACCTTCGACCTGGAGCTGGACGACCGCTTCACCGTCCCGGGGAAGACCATCTCCCTGAACAAATGGGTGGAGGTGGACGGCCAGCGGCTCCTCCTCCGGGAGCTGGTGGTGAACCCCACCCACGCCCGGCTGGCGGTGTCCTCCGACCCGGACAACACCGCCTGGCTCAGCGGCCTGGACTTCTACCTGGAGGACGAGAAGGGGAACCGCTACGAGGCCGGCTCCCGTTCCAGCGGCAGCGGCCGTCTGGTGTCCAGCGGCGAGGACGGCACCAACGACGTCATTCACTATTATTTAGAGAGCAGCTTCTTCCGCTCGCCCAAGCACCTCACCCTCTACCTCACCGGTGCCCGGTGGCTGGACAAGGACAAGGAGTGGGTCACGGTGGACCTGAACACGGGCGAGGCCGGCTGGCTCCCGGATGGCCTGGAGTTCCTCTCCGCCGACCGGCAGGGGGAGGATGTCCACTGCGTGATGCTCGCACCCGGCATCCAGCAGTTCCTCTCCTGGAACTACCGGGACCCGGAGGGCGGCGAACACTCCTTTGACTCCATGGGAACCACCGTACACGCCTCCGAGCCCGGGCAGGAAAACCTGGAGGAGGAGCTCCACCGGCTCTCCTTCGCCCTGCGGGACTACCCCTGGGACACCGTGGAGCTGAAGCTGAATTTCACCCGGGAGACGGCGTTTTCCCCGCCCATCGCCGTGGAGCTCCAGTGACCGACACGAAATGGGGGCTGTTTTTCGGAACAGCCCCCATTTTTTGCTTCTTTTTCTCGAAAAAGCCCTTGACAAATGTCAGATTTCATATATAATAATGTAGCTTGTCTGGAATCAGGCAGGCAACATCCTTGCTCCTGCAAGAGCAGGGGCCATATGTCCATAAGGAGGTGCAAGAAACATGGCAAAAGTCAATGGCAACTACGAGGTGGTCTACATCCTCGACCCCGCTATGGGTGAGGAGGCCATCGCCGCTATGGTCGCCAAGTTCAAGACCATGGCTGAGGCCCGGGGCACCGTGGCCGAGGTTGACGAGTGGGGCAAGCGCCGTCTGGCCTATCCCATCAACGACCTGAACGAGGGCTACTACGTTCTCATGACCTTTACGGCTGACGCCGCCTTCCCCGCCGAGCTGGACCGCGTGCTGCGGATCACCGACGGCGTGATGCGTTCCATGATCGTCTGCAAGGACGAGAAGTAAGGAGCGGCAGAAATGCTCAACAAGATCTTCCTTCAGGGCCGCCTGGTGGCGGACCCTGAGATGCGGCACACCCCCTCCGGGGTGGCCGTAGCCACCCTCCGTCTGGCGGTGGACCGGGATTTCAAGGACAGAGAGACCGGTGAAAAGAAGGCCGACTTCATCAACGTGGTTGCCTGGAGAAACACCGCCGAATTCGTCTCCCGGTACTTCAACAAGGGCCGCATGGCCATCGTTGAGGGACGGCTCCAGATGCGGGATTGGACCGATAAGGACGGCAACAAGCGCACCACCGCCGAGGTGGTGGCCGACAACGTCTACTTCGGCGATTCCAAGCGGGACGCCGAGGGCGGCGGCAGCTACGGCGGCTCCTATGGCGGCGGCTATTCCGCCCCGGCCCCCAGCGCCCCCGTGCCTCCCCCGGCTTACACCGCCCCCATGGGCGGCGGCAACCAGTTTGCCGAGCTGGACGACGACGACGGAGAACTGCCGTTCTGAAAGAACGGCGCCCCATTAAAATCATTTCTGAACAAGGAGGGTATATACCATGCCTATGGATAGAGAGCGTCCCCGCGGCCGCAAGCGCCGCAAGGTTTGCAGCTTCTGCGTGGACAAGGTCGAGCACATCGACTACAAGGACGCCGCCAAGCTGCGTCGGTTCCTCTCCGAGCGTTCCAAGATCCTGCCCCGCCGGACCACCGGCACCTGCGCCATGCATCAGCGTCAGCTGACCCAGGCCATCAAGCAGGCTCGTCAGATCGCTCTGCTGCCTTTCGTCACCGACTAATTGGCAACACAAAGCCGGACACGCGTTGCGTGTCCGGCTTTTTTATTTCCATCAGGCACAGAACCGGTGGCTGCCGATGACCTTGATGAGAGGCCTCGACCAGATCCAGCCGCTGGTGGCCGTGCTGGGGTTAAAATAGTAGATGGCGCCGCCGCTGGGATCGGCGCCGTTGATGGCGTCCCGGGCGGCCCGGACGGCGGAGTCGGCCACCGGCTGGTCGATCTGGCCGTCCACCATACAGGTGAAGGCCCCGGGCTGGTACACTACGCCCGCAATGGTGTTGGGGAAAGAGGGGTGGCTCACCCGGTTGAGGATCACCGCCCCCACCGCCACCTGGCCGCTGTAGGGCTCCCCCCTGGCCTCCGCCGAGATGACCTTGGCCAGCAGCGCCACATCGCTGTCCCCCGCCGAGGAGGAGGTGCTCCCCGAGGACATGCCCAAGGCCTTCAGGGTGGTCGGCCCCACGATGCCGTCGGCGGTGAGGCCGTTCTTTTTCTGAAAGAGCTTCACCGCCGCTTCCGTCTTGCTGCCGTAAATGCCGTCCGCCGTCCCGTCCAGGTAGCCCCAGCGGATCAGCTTCTCCTGGATGGTGCGCACCGTCTGCCCCGAGGAGCCCCGGCGGTAGGTGGCCGCCTGGGCCGTCTGTACCATGGTGATGATGAGGATATTTAAAAGAAAGATCAGGGCCAGGGATAAAATAAGACGTTTTCTCTGTTCCCGCACGTTCCCGCCTCCCACAAAAGTCTCGCCTTTAGTGTACGGCCT
>CAUBHZ010000043.1 GCA_958435885.1 uncultured Intestinimonas sp.
AGATGTCCATGGTGGTCTCGGCGCCCCGGTGGACGCCGCCGATGCCGCCGGTGGCGAAGATGCGGATGCCCGCCATGTAGGCGATCATCATGGTGGTGGTGACGGTGGTGGCGCCGTCAGCACCCTTGGACACCAGCACCGCCAGGTCGCGGCGGCTGGCCTTGGTGACCTCGTGGCCCTTCTTGCCCAGGTACTCGATCTCCTCGGGGGTGAGGCCGGCCTTCAGGCGGCCGCCCAGGATGGCGATGGTGGCGGGCACGGCGCCGTTTTCCCGGATGATGGACTCCACCTTCAGAGCGGTCTCCACGTTCTGGGGATAGGGCATGCCGTGGGAGATGATGGTGGACTCCAGAGCCACCACGGGCTTGCCGGCGGCGATGGCCTCGGCCACCTCAGGGGAGACGTCCAGATACTTGTTGAGAGACATGATCGTTACCTCCATATGTATATATCAATGTTTGTTGTACACTTGCTCAGAGGCCCGCGCGGCGGCGCAGGGCGTCCACGTTCAGGTCGGGATTGATGGTCTCTTTGCCCTCCATGGAGATGGCGGAGGCGGCCTCACCGGCCAGGGCGGCCTCCCGGAGCCCCAGGCCCTCCAGCCAGCCCCAGGCCAGGGCGGCCATAAAGGCGTCGCCGCAGCCGGTGGTGTTCACCATCTCGGCGGGGAGGCAGGGCACCTTTTCCCGTCCCCCCAGGTGGTCGGCGGCGTAGACTCCGTCGGCCCCCAGGCTGATGAACACCCGGTGGAGGCCGGTCTCCAGCAGGGCGTCGGCGCAGCGGGCCAGGCTCGCATCGTCGGTGATGGCCACCCCGGAGAGGAGCTCGGCCTCGATGCGGTTGGGCTTGAGGGTGTGGAGCCTGCCCAGCACCGGCTTCACCTTCACCGCCTTGGCGGTGGACACCGGGTCCACAAAGACCGGCGCCTTGCAGTTCTCCGCCAGCCACGCCAGGCTCTCCGCCGGGATGTTGGTGTCGGCCACCACCAGCCGGGCGTTGTTCAGCAGGGCCTCCTTGGTGGCCAGGTACCGGGGGGTCAGGTGCTCATAGATGGCCATGTCGGACACCGCCAGGGCCATATCCCCCTTCTCGTCGTTGAGGAAGAGGTAGGTGGAGGTGGTGCCGCCGGGGACCTGGAGGGAGGGCGCCAGATCGATCCCCAGCTCGATGCAGGAGGTGGTGATTTTTTGGGCGTTCATGTCGTCCCCCAGGGCGGTGAGGAGCCGCACGTCCAGCCCCAGCAGGGCCATGTTGTGGGCGATGTTCCGACCCACGCCCCCCAGGCTCATGGTCACCCTGCCCGGGTTGGAGTCCTGCCCCACCAGAGGGGCGAAGGGGGTGCCGCCGATGTCCATGTTCACGCCCCCCACCACCACGGCATAGGCCTGGTCCCGGACGATGTACCCCTTGCCGCCGATGTAGCCCTTCTTCATCAGGTTGGAGATGTGGACCGCCACCGACGACCGGGTGATCCCCGCCCTGTCCGCCAGCTCCTGCTGGGAGATCATGGGGTTTTCCCGGATCCACTGCAGGATCTGCGCTTCCCGCTGGGTCATGGCCTTCCCTCCTAAACTTTTCTTTAGTTTTTCATCATATGCTTATGATACTTCTTTTCATGGAAAAGTCAAGGGGGAGGGAACGATTTTTTCCGCCTCCCGTCTAAAAAACAGAACAAAAAGGAGGGGATCTCTATGAACGTCAGACTGTTTGCCCTGCTGCTCCCCTGGGTGCTGCTGCTCTCCGGCTGCGGCCAGGTCCCCGGGGAGACCGTCCCTCCCGCCGGAACGGCTGCCGTCTCCCCGTCCGTGGCGCCGTCCGCCCCAGCGCCCAACGAGGAGCCCAGCTACCTCACCGCCACCATCGTAGACGGGGCGGAGACGGGGGAACTGCTGCTGGCGGGGGAGGAGGCCTATGACGTCTACACCATCGGCGTGCAGGACCTGCCCGTGTGGCTGGACGGGGTGGAGACGGATTACACCGCTCTCCGGGACGGTATGACGGTGGAGCTGGCCTTCAACGGTCTCATCGCCGAGAGCTTCCCCGCCCAGCCGGGGGTGAGCTACAGCCTCACCGTGGTGGAGGAGGGGGACGGGCAGTGCGCCCTGTGGCTCCAGGTGCTGGAGGACCTGTGGGCCGTGGACGACGGTCTCAACGGGGGCATCACCCAGGTGGGGGTGGACCTATCGGAGGTCCCCGGCCTCACCGAGGGGGAGCGGTCGGCCATCGCCTGGGCCTTCGCCACCTCCCATAACGTCAGCCCTGTCACCGGCACCCTGGAGGAGCTGTGGAAGGAGGGATACTTCACCCCCACCGCCGAGCCCGCGGAGGGTTATGAGGACTCCCTGGCCCTCTACTGGTGGGAGGACGGAGTCCACTTCTCCATCGACGTGGACGAGGACGCGGTGTGGAACCTGCCCTCCCTGGGGCCGGGGGAGGAGCCGCCGGAGCTGGTGGCCTTTGACGCCCAGAAGTGGCGCTCCGGCCTGGGCGCCTATTTCTTCGGCGACTGCGTGGGTCGGCGCGGCGAGGACGGCGCCTGGACCTACACCGTGGGAGCGGAGATGATCTCCTGAACAGGCCGGGCCGTGGTTTGCTTGACAAGGCTCCCTCAAAAAAATATACTATTTGTATACTGACAAGTGTAAAAAGGGGGATGGACTCTGTGAAAAGAACCACGGCCTTTTTCCTGGCGCTGCTTCTCCTTGCCACCACAGCCCTGGCAGCAGAGGAGGCGTTCCCGTACCACACCTCCGACTGGGCCAGGGAAGAGGTGTCGCGGGCGGCGGAGCTGGGCCTCATTTACGACCCCTATGACTACCTCTGGGACCTGGAAGGCTCCATCACCCGGGAAGGCTTCGCCTCCAACGCCGCCGCCCTGGTGGCCAAGGGCTTCGGCATCGATCTGGAGGGCTATGTCTTTGTCATGAACTACCGGGGGCAGGCGGAGGACGAGAATTTCACCTACTCCGCCGTGGATGCCGCCGTGGATCTGGGCATCCTTCAGGGAACGGGCGAGGGCGAGCTGGACCTGAACCGCGCGATCACCCGGCAGGAGGCCGCCGCCATGCTGGCCCGGACCTATCGGGCCTACCAGAGTGTGGAGCCCGATACGCTGGAGCCGGTCTCCTTCACAGACCGGGCGGACATCGCCGACTGGGCCCTGGAGGACGTGGCTCTGATGAGCCAGTTCGGGATCATGAACGGCGTAGGGGATGGGCGGTTCGACCCTCTGGGGGCGTACACACAGGAACAGTGCATCCTCTCTCTGCTGCGGCTGTACGAAACGGTCCCCTTTGACGGCGCAGGATGGGAAAATCCCTTCTCCATCCTGGAGCCGCAGCCGGGCTTCCTCTGCACCTTCCCCAATTCAGGGTATTATGTTTTCGCCTTGGAGAGCGAGGACTACTACGTATTCTCCAGGATCTATCCCTCCCAGGGCTGGAGCAACACGACCTATGATATCTATGTGATCGAACGGGACCTCTCCGTCCGGAGATATGAGACTCCGATCCTAAAGTTCATCGGTTTCCGCGGCGCAGAGCACGGCAAGCCCGAAAATCCCGTTCTCTCCCAGGATGGCACCAGTCTGACCTATACCGTCACCCTGACGGAGGATGCCTATCGCTATGATTTCTATGGCCAGACATACTCGGACCTTCTGTTTGAGAAGGGCATCTACACCGTCACCATGGATCTGGCCACCGGGGAGCAGACCTGGACCCGGGCGGAGCTGGGGACCGGCTGAACAGCCCCTGCAGCGTCAGGCATCTTTTCATATAACCCGCTCAGAAGAGTGGCGTGGAAGCATAAAAGCGTTTCCACGCCACTCTTTCCTTTCACTGTGAAATCCATCCGAGCGGACGAGGCCCGTCTTGACGTTCTCTCTGTCTTGGGTGCGTTATCGTACGATATTGCGCCGGGTATGCCCCTGGGATATACTGGTTTTATATTGTGCGCGGGAGGCAAATTCATGGACCCCAATACCTTTTTTACCAAGATTCTGCCCATCCAAGACGAGGCCCTTCGGGCTCAGGTGGCGTCCCTGTCCCAGGTTCGGGAACTGGACAAGGGGGCGTTCCTGGTCCGGGAGGGGGAGACGATGACCCAGCTCTCCTTTCTCCTCTCCGGTATCCTGCGGGGCTTTTTTCTGGATTACAACGGGCGGGATATCACCGACTGCTTCGGGGTGCGGTGCGGAACTCCGGCAATCCCCACCTTCCGGCTGGATGCCCCCTCCACCATCTCCATCCAGGCTCTGACAGACACGCAGGTCCTGAGTATCCCCATGGCGGAGGCCCTGGACCTGCTGGAGCATGACGTGCGTCTGGTCTACATCTACAACCACCTGCTGCAGGTCTCCATGGAGGAGCACTGGCAGCTCAAGACCGTCCTCCACAAGCGCTCCGCCATGGAGCGCTACCAGTGGTTCCTGGAGACCTACCCCGGCCTCATCGACCAAGTCACCCACCGCTATGTGGCCTCTTTTCTGGAGATGTCTCCCGTCACCCTCAGCCGTCTGCGCTCGGCTCTGCGGTGAGCCTCCGCCTTCCACGCCGCCAAAGAAAGGAATGTTGCACCATGCACCCTGGCAAAAAGCTCCTCTCCCTGCTGCTGACCCTGGCTCTGTGCGCCGGACTCACCGTTCCCGCCCTGGCCGGCGGCATCGCCCCCACCCTCCACGACGGCTCCGGCCAGGTGACCCTGGACCAGTCCGGCTCCGGCACCGGCTGGACCTATGACGCGGACACCAACACCCTCACCCTCAACGGCTTCAACGGCGCCTATCTCTCCTACGCCGACGAGTTCTCCGACCTGCCCCTGACCGTGGTGCTCCAGGGCCAGAACACCATCACCGGCAGCGTGGCCTCCCCCACCGGGGAGGGCGCCCTGGTGAGCTGGGGCGGCCTGGTCCTCCAGGGCGACGGCTCCCTCACCGTCAGCGGCGGCCTCAATGCCGTGGAGCTGACCGTCAGCGGCGGCACGGTCTCCGTCACCGGTGACGCCGCCAACGGCAACGCGGTGGCCGCTCGGAATATCACCGTCAGCGGCGGTTCCCTCACCGCCGTCCCCGCCGCCGGGGACCTCTCCGCCGGCAGATTCTACTCTGGTATCCAGTGCACCGGCTCCCTCACCATGACCGGCGGCGCCATCCGGGTGGACCAGCCCACTGCCGCTGACGCCGACAACAACGATGCCATCCACTGCAACGGCGCTCTCACCCTCACCGGCGGCTCCCTCACCGCCGCCGGCTCCGTCTTTGCCGCGAGCCTGACCCTGGGTGACGGCATGTCCGCTGTGGGCGGTTTCCACGCCGGGGACGACCTGCCCCTGACCTTTGAGGACGGCCGCTTTAAAGCCGCCACCAACGAGGGCAGTGTACTGAGCCACTATGTCTCCGTTACCGGCTCCGGCACCGCCACCGAGACCCCTGCCCAGCCGGAGGAGACCCCCGCTCCCGCCGCCAACACCGCCTACGCCACCAGCTACTCCATCCTGGTGGACGGCCAGGCCGTGGCCTTTGACGCCTACGCCCTCAAGGACGCGAGCGGCAACGACACCAACTACCTGAAGCTCCGGGACGTGGCATATGTCCTCAACGGCACCGCCGCACAGTTCAACGTGGGCTGGGACCAGGCCGCTCAGGCCATCGCCATCACCACCGGCGCGGCCTACACCACCCCCAATGGCTCTGAGATGTCCACCCCCTTCACCGGCGACCAGACCTACGTCCCCAACGCCGCCGCCGTGGTGGTGGACGGCGCCGACGCCGGCCTGGAGGCCATCTCCATCTACGACGCCGCCGGCAACGGCTACACCTACTTCAAGCTCCGTGACCTGGGCGACGCCCTGGGCTTCGGCGTGGACTGGGACCAGACCGCCGGCGCCATCGTCATCGACACCAAGGGCTGAGCCCTCCCCTACAGCGCAAAAAAGTTCCCCCTGCCATCAGGCAGGGGGAACTTTTTGTCTGTTTACCGGAAGAGCTCCGGGTGGGCAAAGTTGGCCACGCCGCCGCCGGTGTGGAAAAAGACCACGGTGTCCTCCTTGGTGAGGACCCCCTTGCGGATGAGGTCCACCATGCCGGCAAAGGCCTTGCCGGCGTAGGTGTGGCAGAGGATGAGGCCCTCAGTGCGGGCGGCCATGGACACCGCCTCCAGGGCGGCGTCGGTGACGGCGCCGTAGCCGGTGCCGATGTAGTCGTAGTTGACGGAGATCTGGTCGGCGGCAAACCGCTCCCCACAGCCCAGAAAGTCCATGGTGGCGTTGCACAGCTCGGCGATCTCCTCCTCCTTGGGCCGGGTGTGGTAACTGACGCTGATGCCCAGCATCTTGGTGTCCATGCCGGAAAGGCGCAGGCCGCACTCGATGCCGGCCTGGGTGCCGCCGGTGCCGGTGGCGGCGATGACATAGTCCGCCTTCACGCCCAGCTCCTTGAGCTGGTCACCCAGCTCGTCCACGGCGTTGATGTAGCCCAGGTTGCCCACGGGGGTGGCGCCCCCCAGGGGCATGAGTACGGGGTGCCGGCCCTTGGCCCGGTACTCCTCGGCGATCTTCCCGGTGATAGGGAAGACCCCCTGGATCTCCAGGTCCTCCACGTCCTGGGGCACGTTGGGCTCATAGCGCAGCTCGGCTCCCATCAGGTGGTCCAGCAGCAGGTTGCCCTGGAGGTCCCCCTGGGGAGGCTCTCCCTCCAGCACCACCACCGCCTCCATGCCCAGCTTCCGGGCGGCGGCCACGGTCTGCCGCACCCAGTTGGACTGAAGGCCGCCCAGGGTGATGACGGTATCCGCCCCCTCTGCCGCCGCCTGGGGCAGCAGGAACTCCAGCTTCCGGGTCTTGTTCCCCCCGAAGGCCAGGGCGGTGAGGTCGTCCCGCTTGATATAGATCCTGGGTCCTCCCAGCAGGGCGGTCAGGTTGGGGGCGAACTCCAACGGCGTGGGCAGCGGTGTCAGACGCAGCCTGGGCTGTTTCGCCACGATCTCTTTGATGTCCATATCAGCACCCCCGATCAAAAATATGGATTCAGGCTCTGGGCTGGGAGACGGACTCCACCACCCCGGCGTCCTGGAAGGGCAGCAGCACAAAGAGGGCCCGGCCCAGGATGCACCGCTCGTCCACCACCCCGATGTTGGGGGAGCGGCCGTCGGTGGAGTTGTTGCGGTTGTCGCCCATGACGAAGACGCAGCCCTCGGGCACCTCCACATGGGTGGCGTACTCCTCGGGCAGTGCCCGCATGGGTTCCAGGATATAGGGCTCGTCCAGGGCCACACCGTCCACGTAGACGGTGTTGGTATCGTAATCGATGTCCACGGTCTGGCCCCCCACGGCGATGATGCGCTTGACGATGGGGGCGCCGTCCCGGAAGGTGTTCTTGCTCAGCACCACCACGTCGCCCTGGCCGGGCTCGTAGCCGATGGACTGGAGCAGGAGCATGTCCTTGTTGTGGAGGGTGGGCATCATGGACTCTCCGTCCACCCCGATGATGCGCCCCACGAAGGTGAAGACCAGGATGAGGCCCACCAGGGCCATCACCAGGGCCTGGAGCCAGAAATACATGTCCACCTTCATGGCGTCGCTGTCGGAGAGCTTGACGCCCTCCTCCTGTTCCTCCTCCGGCTCCTGGGCCGGGTCCAGCTTCCGTTCCTCGGACAAGTGGGATCAACTCCAAATCAAGATAATTATCGTCATTATACCCCTTCAAAAGGGGGATTGCAAGGGAAAGGACGGGAGGCGCTCACCCCTCCAGGCGGGCCTTCTCCCGGCCGTGGCAGGTAAAGAGGAGAATCTGCCGCTCCCGGGCGAGGTCCTTGAGGCAGTCCAGGGCCAGAGCCATGCGGCCGTCGTCGAAGTCGGTGAGGGCGTCGTCCAGCACCAGGGGGGAGGGGTCCTCCGCCGGCAGGGCCAGCTCGCACACCGCCAGGCGCACCGCCAGGTAGAGCTGGTCCACCGTGCCCTGTGACAGGGTGATGGCCCGCCGGGGCAGCACCGCCCCCGCCTCCCGGGCGGAGGCCTCCAGCTCCCGGGTGAGGGCCACCTCCTGGGACTTTCCCCCGGTGAGGGCGGAGAAGCGCTCCCCCGCCCTCTGGCTCAGCCGGGGGGAGAACCGGGCCTGGAGGGCGGTATTGGCCTCCCGGAGGACCTCCAGGGCCGTCTCCAGGGCGGCGTACTCCCCCTGCCGCCGGGTCAGCTCCTCCCGGAGCTCCTCCTGCCGGTGCTCCAGCTCTTCCGGATCACCCAGGGCGGCGCGCTGGCCCTGGGCGTGGGAGAGCTCCTCCCGCACCCGCTGGAGCTCCCCCGTCACCGCCGACAGGGCGGCGGCGGTCTGCTGGGGGCTGTGCTCCACCGGCGGCGGCTCGGGGCAGTCGGTGTCGCCGGTGCGCCGGACCCGCTCCAGGATCACGTTGTTCTCCACCGTGGGGGTGGGGAGGGAGTCCACCAGCTTCTGGGCGCCCTCCACCTTCACCCGGGCGGTGGAGAGCCGTTCCTCCCGGGAGAGGCCCCGGGACAGGGCCGCCGACACCCCGAAGGCGTCGGTGACCTCGGGGGCGAAGCCGTGGACGAAGGTCAGCAGCTCCTGCCACAGCTCAGCCCGCTGGTCCTCCAGGTCCCGGATGGACTGCTCCAGCTGCCCGGCGTTCCGCCGGGCCTCCTCCGCCGCCGTCCACTTCTCCCGAAAGGCGTTGGCCTTCTCCAGGATATCGTCGGGGAACTGGGCGCCGTACCGCTCCAGCAGGGCGGCACGCTCGGCCCGCCGTTTGGCGGCGGTCCGGCGGGCGGTGAGCAGAAAGATGGCTCCGGCCACGATGAAGCCGCCGGCGGCGGCGAAGAAGGGGACCGTCTCCAGCAGCACCGCCGCCGCGGCAAAGCCGGCGGCGGCCAGGAGGCAGACCGCCCCCGCCCCGTTGAAGCCGGCGGCGCCGGACTTCTCCAGGTCCCGGACCTTGGTGGCGTCGCCGCTGGCCTGCTTCCAGGCCTCGTCCGGGTTGAGGCCGGGGAACAGCGGGTCCACGGCGGCGGTCTCCGCCGCCTCCACCTGGGCCCGCACCGGCTCCCGCTGGCCCTTGGCCTCCTTGATGCTCAGGGCCAGAGTGTTGTAATAGGTCAGGTCTCCCTGGGCCTTCCGCAGCTCCTCCCGGCTGGGGAGATGCTCCCCCTCCAGGGCGGCCAGGGCCTCCTGGGCCTTCCGCAGCTCCTTTACAGCGGAGCTGTACTGCTCCAGCACCGCCCAGTCCCGCCGGGCCCGCTGGGCGGCCTGCTCGGCCTCCAGCTCCTCTTTCCGGGCCTCCAGGGCCTGGGACTGGACCTGGGCCTCCCGGAGCCGCCGCTGGTTCTGGACGGCGGCGCTCCTGGCGCCCTCCAGGGCGGAGAGCTCCTCCTCCAGCCGGGGGATGAGCCCGGTCTTATTGTGTTTGCGGCGGTTGAGCCAGCCCTTCAGGGTCTGCTCCGTCTCGGAGAAGGACACGTCCTCCTCCCCGGAGGACACCAGGGCGGCGATGCGCCGCTCCAGCTCCGG
>CAUBHZ010000044.1 GCA_958435885.1 uncultured Intestinimonas sp.
AAGGGCTTGGTCACATAGTCGTCCGCCCCCACCGAGAGGCCCAGGATCTTGTCGGTCTCCTCACTGCGGGCGGAGAGGACGATGATGGGCAGATTCCGCTTCTCCCGGATGCGCAGCACCGCCGAGAGCCCGTCCAGCCGGGGCATCATTACATCCATAATGATGAGCCGGATGGCCGGGTCCAGGGCCAGATCCAGGGCCTCCATGCCGTTGTAGGCCCGGAGGACCTGATAGCCCTCCCGCTCCAGCAAAATGGCGATGGCCCCCACGATCTCCCGGTCGTCGTCCACCACTAAAATCCGCTCGTCCATAGATCGAAACTCCTTCCTGATGCCTCCAGCATAGCAGGCAACTCTTACAGCCCCACCGGGCATTTCTTACAAATCTCTAACGACTGCCCCAGGCCGCCTTCAGCCGCCGGAAGGCCTGCCGGATGTCCTCGGCCTCCAGCCGGGCGTAGCCCATGATGAGGGTGGGAGGCAGCTCCTCCGGCGGCGGGGTCAGCCAGTAGGCCGAAAGGGGGTAGACCGCCACTCCCTCCGCCGCCGCCCGCTCTACCAGCTCTCCCTCCCCCATGCCGTTTTCCAGGGTGAGGAGCATGTGGAGGCCGGCGTCCGCCCCGGAGAGCTTTGCGGGAAAGCCCAGCTCCTTCACGCAGGCGGTGAGGGCGGCCTTCCGGTCCCGGTACTCCACCCGCATCCGGGCGATGTGCCGCTCGAAGTGGCCGCCCTCCAGGAACCGGGCCAGGGTGTACTGCTCGAAGGAGGGGACGGTGGAGGAGTAGAGCAGAAACTCCCGCCGGTACCGCTCCGCCAGGTGGGGGGGCAGCACCATGTAGCCGATGCGGAGAGAAGGCGCCAGACTCTTGGCAAAGGTGTTGAGGTAGACCACCCGCTCCCCGGTATCCAGGCTCTGGAGGGCAGGGATGGGCCGGCCGGAGAAGCGGAACTCACTGTCGTAGTCGTCCTCGATGATGTACCGCTCCTCTCCCGCCGCCGCCCAGGCCAGGAGTTCCCGCCGCCGGGTCACCGGCATGACAGTGCCCAGAGGGAAGTGGTGGGAGGGGGTCACGTGGACCACCCGGGCACCTGACCAGGTGAGGGCGTCCACCCGGAGTCCCTGCTCATCCAAAGGAATGGGGCAGATGAGGGCGCCCTGCCGGGAGAGAATGCGGCCGAATTTCCGGTAGCCCGGGTTCTCTACAGCATAGCCCCCCTCCCGGCCCAGGAGCTGGAAGAGGATGCCGGTGAGGTACTCCGACCCGGCCCCCACCACCACCTGGTCAGGGTGGGCGTCGATGCCCCGGAACTCCCGGAGGTAGTCCACGATGGCGGCGCGGAGGGCGGGCACCCCCTGGGGATGGATGGCGGAGAGGAGGCCGCTGTCCTCCTTGGTGAGGACCTGGCGCATGAGCTTGGCCCAGGTGGCGAAGGGGAAGCGGGCGGCATCCACGGCGTTGGTGGCAAAGTCGTACCGGGGCGCATCGGCAGGGGGCGGTGCCGTCTTCTCCCGAAGAGGTGCCGGCGGGGCCGGTGCCAGCGCCGGCTCCAGGGCGGCCACAAAAAAGCCCCGCTTGGGCTCGGAGCGCAGGTAGCCCTCGGCCAGGAGCTGGCCGTAGGCTCCCTCTACCGTCACCACGCTCACCTTTAAATGGGCGGAGAGGGACCGCTTGGAGGGGAGCTTCTCCCCGGCGGGGAGGACTCCCGACTCGATGTCCGCCCTGATCCGGCGGTAGAGCTGCTCATAGAGAGGGGTGCTCAGGCCCGGGTCCAGCACCGGTGTGATCATATCGTCCCCTCCTCTTCCCCACCATTTTTCTGCCCGGACAGGACCACCGGCCCCGTCCGCCACTCCATCCCCCCGGGCCAGGGCGTGGAGAAGCACAGGCCGTAGAGGTCGGTGCACCGGGCCTCCAGCCCGGCCAGTTTTCCTCCCGCCCCGTCCAGAGCCTTGGCGTGGGCCGGCTTGGTGATGACGGGGACCCTGGCCCGCTTTCCCATCTCCCGCAGCACCTCCCGGCCCCGGTCGGTGAAGCCCAGGACCTTGAGGTATGGGACCTCCGGCGGCCGGTCGGCGGCGGTGAGTCCCAGCATGGCCCAGGCGGTCAGCCGCCGCACCCGGGCGTGGGCGTACCGCTTGGTCTTGGCCAGATCATATATCTCCTCCAGACACCCCGCCTGCCGCCCCGCCTCCAGCAGCCGGGCGGCCAGGCCCTCCCCGCTGTCGGGAAGGGACTCCGCCTCCGCCAAAGTCATGGTGCGCAGCCGGGCCAGTGCCCACCGCTCACACCACTCCATGGAGGCAACGTCCCCCTGCCAGGCCTCGGTGAGATAGGCCTCTGCCCGGGCGATCTTCCCCTGCCGGAGCCAGCCCCGGAGGGTGGAGGCCGAGGCAAAGCCTTCCGCCGGCGCCCCGTCGTGGCGGGCACCCACCCGCTTCACCGTCAAGGCCCCCATCTCCGGCGGCAGGGCCCGGAGATACTCCACACCCAGGTTGTCGTTGGGGTTTTCCAGACAGCTGGCTCCCTCCGCCCCCAGCAGCGCCTCCGCCGCTCGGTGGCGGCAAAGGGCGAAGGGCAGGCCCTGGTCCAAAAAGCCCCGGAGGGCGGTCCGGTAGTCCTCCGATTCCAGACATTCCGCCGCCCTTCTGAGGCTGTCCAGATCCCCCGACTCGCTGCCGAAGGACAGGGTGTCCACCACCCCGGCGGCGGACAGTACCCCCACGCCTCCCCGTGCAAAGGTCTCCGCCGAGGCGCAGGCCCAGGGGGTGGGCAGCTCCAGGATGAGGTCGGCGCCCCCCCGGAGGGCCATGGCCGCCCGGGTCCATTTGTCGGTGACGGCGCACTCCCCCCGCTGGACCCAGTGGCCGCTCATGGCGCACACCACCGCCGTGTCCGCCCCCAGGGCCCGTCTGGTTTCGTCAATTTGCCAGGCGTGTCCCCGGTGAAAGGGGTTGTATTCAGCAATGATGCCCGCAACGTTCATTGGTGCTACCTCCGGAAGGAAATTTTTTGACTTTTTCTGAAAGAATGGGTTGTTCTTTTCTGCGGAATGGGCTACAATTATACTGTCATTTTAGCGGAACGAGCGCAGATGCGCAAGGACCGCCAATCATAATTTCATCATCAAAGGAGCGGGATCACACAATGAAAGTTCTCGTCATCAACGCCGGTAGTTCTTCCCTGAAATACCAGCTCATGGACCCCCAGACCCAGGAGGTCCTGGCCAAGGGCCTGTGCGAGCGCATCGGCATCGACGGCCGTCTGACCCACAAAGTCCCCGCCACCAACGGCAAGTATGAGTTCGAGATCCCCATGCCCACCCACGCCGAGGCCATCCAGGCTGTGCTGGACGCCCTGACTGACGCTGAGCACGGCGTCATCAAGAGCATGTCCGAGATCGACGCCGTGGGTCACCGCGTGGTGCACGGCGGCGAGAAGTTCGCCTCCTCCGTTCTCATCGACGACGCCGTCATGGCCGCCATCGAGGAGTGCATCCCCCTGGCCCCCCTGCACAACCCCGCCAACATCACCGGCATCAAGGCCTGCCAGAAGGTCATGCCCGGCGTGCCCATGGTGGCCGTGTTCGACACCGCCTTCCATCAGACCATGCCCGCCCGCGCCTTCATCTACGCCATCCCCTACGAGTACTATGAGCAGAACCACGTCCGCCGCTACGGCTTCCACGGCACCTCCCACCTGTATGTCTCCCGCCGGGCTGCCGCCATGCTGGGCAAGCCCATTGAGGAGCTGAAGATCGTCACCTGCCACCTGGGCAACGGCTCCTCCGTCTGCGCCGTCGACGGCGGCAAGTCCATCGAGACCTCCATGGGCTTCACCCCCCTGGACGGCGTCCCCATGGGCACCCGCTGCGGCGCCATCGATGTGTCCATCATCGAGTACCTCATGGACACCCATCACCTGACCATTGAGGAGGTCATGAACATCCTCAACAAGAAGTCCGGCGTGCTGGGCGTCTCCGGCGTGTCCTCCGACTTCCGCGACATCGAGGCCGCCGCTGAGCAGGGCAACAAGCGCGCTCAGCTGGCCCTCGACATGTTCTGCTACAAGGTCACCAAGCGCATCGCCTCCGCCGCCGCTGCCATGGGCGGCGTGGACGCCGTGGTCTTCACCGCCGGCGTTGGCGAGAACTCCGCCGAGCTGCGTGAGCAGATCGTGTCCAGCCTGGGCTTCATGGGCATCCAGATCGATCCCGAGAAGAACAAGGTCCGGGGCGAGGAGCGGGACATCTCCGCCGAGGGCGCCCGTGTCCACACCCTCCTCATCCCCACCAACGAGGAGCTGGTCATCGCTCAGGACACTGCTGCTATCGTGGGCAAGTAAATATTTCCCTCTCTGTCATCCGCAGATGGACCTCCTGAAAAATGGAGGTCCATCTTTTTTTGTTTTGCATCATAGCCCCCACCCAACAAGGCATATTTTTCGGTATCCTGCCAAAAACACAGGGCCCTGGATGCAACTTTTCATTTTTTTCTTGCAATCTTTATCTAGCTGAAGTATAATACATTCCAAATTCCGGCGTTCTCCTCAGATGGGCAGGTGTTCTCCGGATGCGCTATAAAATCAGACGGGGCCACCCGTCAAAACAAAGGGGTTTTGGAAAATGGAATTCAAGAATGAGTACTTGCAGAGCGTATACGATGCAGCGGTGAAGAAGGACCCCAATCAGCCGGAGTTCCTCCAGGCGGTGGGCGAGGTGCTGGAGTCCCTCCAGCCCGTGGTGGAGAAACGCCCCGACCTCCAGAAGGCGGGCATCCTTCAGCGCATCGTGGAGCCCGAGCGCGTCATTCAGTTCCGGGTGCCCTGGGTGGACGACGCCGGCAACGTGCAGGTCAACCGCGGCTTCCGGGTGCAGTTCAACTCCGCCATCGGCCCCTACAAGGGCGGCCTGCGGTTCCACCCCAGCGTGAACCTGTCCATCATCAAGTTCCTGGGCTTTGAGCAGATCTTTAAAAACTCCCTCACCGGCCTGCCCATGGGCGGCGGCAAGGGCGGCTCCGACTTCGACCCCAAGGGCAAGTCCGACGCCGAGGTCATGCGTTTCTGCCAGTCCTTCATGACCGAGCTGCAGCGCCACATCGGCCAGTTCACCGACGTGCCCGCCGGCGACATCGGCGTGGGCGCCCGTGAGATCGGCTTCATGTACGGCCAGTACAAGCGCCTGCGCAACGAGTTCACCGGCGTGCTCACCGGCAAGGGCCTCACCTACGGCGGCTCCCTGGCCCGCACCGAGGCCACCGGCTACGGCCTGTGCTACTTTACCAACGAGATGCTCAAGGCCAACGGCAAGAGCTTCGAGGGCCAGCGGGTGGTCATCTCCGGCTCCGGCAACGTGGCCATCTACGCCAACCAGAAGGCCACCCAGCTGGGCGGCAAGGTCATTGCCATGAGCGACTCCAACGGCTACATCGTGGACGAGAACGGCATCGACTACAAGGTCATGCAGGAGATCAAGGAGGTCAAGCGCGCCCGGATCAAGACCTATCTGGACTACGTCCCCTCCGCCAAGTACGTGGAAGGCTGCGCCGGCATCTGGACCGTGCCCTGCGACATCGCCCTCCCCTGCGCCACCCAGAACGAGCTGGACGGCGCCTCCGCCCAGATCCTGGTGAAGAACGGCTGCTTCGCCGTGGCCGAGGGCGCCAACATGCCCTCCACCCCCGAGGCCGTGGCCACCTTCCAGAGCAGCGGCGTCCTCTTTGGGCCCGCTAAGGCCGCCAACGCCGGCGGTGTGGCCACCTCCGGCCTAGAGATGAGCCAGAACTCCCTGCGCCTGAGCTGGACCTTCGAGGAGGTCGACGAGAAGCTCCACGGCATCATGACCAACATCTACCACAACGCCGCCCAGGCCGCTGAGGAGTACGGTATGCCCGGCAACCTGGTGGCGGGCGCCAACATCGCCGGTTTCCTCAAAGTGGCGGATGCGATGCTGTGGCAGGGTATTTCCTACTAAGAGGATTTATAAAACGCAACATCTATTTCCGACTACCATCCGCCACTGGGGCCCCGGCCCCGCCGGGGCGGCGCGGGAAGCGCCGTACAAGGGGGGCTGGCCCACATGGGCCAGTCCCCCTTGCCGCAGGGCGAATTCATTTCGCCCGAGGATGTGAAATCTTCTGGGGTCCCCAAAACGCCCCGCGTTTTGGGGCGGCGGACGCCATGCTGTGGCAGGGTATCTCCTACTAAACACAGGGCGAAGAAACGAAATTCCGAAAGCGGGCTGGCGCTCTCTATGGAGCGCCGGCCCGTTTTGCTGTCATTCTTCTGAAACAGCGTGGAAATCTTCCCTGTTTTATGGTAGACTCTATGCCAGGTGATACGAACATGATACGAATTTCCAACCTGTCCCTGTCCATCGAAGGGGACCTTTCCGACCTGCGGAAGAAGGCTGCCAAGCGCCTGGGTATCCGCCCCGACGCCATCCGGGCCCTGACGCCGGTGCGCCAGTCCATCGACGCCCGGAAAAAGCAGGACGTCCACTACGTCTACACCGTGGACGTGGACACCGCTGACGAGGCCGCCCTGGTCCGACGGGTCAATGACCGGAACGTGACCCTCCACGTCCCCCAGCCCTATATTTTTCCCACCCCCGTGCGCAAACCCGACTCCATGCCGGTGGTGGTGGGCATGGGCCCTGCCGGGCTCTTCGCCGCCCTCTTTTTGGCCCGGGCGGGCATTCCCTCCATCGTGCTGGAGAGAGGCCGGGATGTGGATGCCCGCACCGCCGACGTGGAGCGGTTCTGGTCCACCGGCAGCCTGGACCCCCGCTCCAACGTCCAGTTCGGCGAGGGCGGCGCCGGCACCTTCTCGGACGGCAAGCTCACCACCGGCACCCACGACCCCCGGCTGTCCGCCGTCCTGGACGTGCTGGTGGAGCACGGCGCCCCGGAGGACGTGCGCTACTCCCACAAGCCCCACGTGGGCACGGACGTGCTCAGGACGGTGGTCAAGTCCATCCGCCTGGAGCTCCAGGCCCTGGGCTGCGATATCCGCTTTGAGCACCGGCTGGACGGCATCAAGGTCCGGGACGGTCAGGTGTACAGTCTTACCGTGGAAGGCCCGGAGGGCCCCTATGAGCTCCCCTGCCGGTCCCTCATCCTGGCTCCCGGCCACTCCGCCCGGGACACCTTCGCCATGCTCCACGGCCTGGGGGTCCCTATGGAGCAGAAGGCCTTTGCCATCGGTGTGCGGATCGAGCATGCTCAGTCCGCCCTGTCCGAGGCCCAGTACGGTCCCGCCTGGCAAAAACTCCCCCCTTCGGACTACAAGCTGGCCTGCCACCTGCCCGGCGGCCGCTCCGTTTTCTCCTTCTGCGTCTGCCCCGGCGGCCAGGTGGTAGCCGCCGCCTCCGCCCCCGGCCAGGTGGTCACCAACGGCATGAGCTACCGGGACCGGGCGGGCGCCAACATCAACGGCGGCCTGCTGGTGGGGGTGGGTCCCGAGGACTTCCCCGGCACCGACCCTCTGGCCGGCGTCCGCTTTCAGGAGACCTGGGAGCACGCCGCCTGGACCCTGGGCGGTTCAGGGGCTTCCGCCCCCGCCCAGCTGGTGGGCGACCTGCTGGCGGGCCGTCCCTCTGCCGGTCCCGGTGCCATCGCCCCCACCTACCGCCCCGGCGTCGCCTGGACCGCCCTGGACCCCTGTCTGCCCCCCTACGTCATAGACAGCCTCCGGGCCGCCATCCCCCTGCTGGACCGGAAGGTCCACGGCTTCGCCTGTGCGGACGCCGTGCTCACCGGTGTGGAAACCCGCTCCTCCTCCCCCGTCCGCATCCTGCGGGACGGCAGCGGCATGTCCGCCCTGGGCGGACTCTACCCATGCGGCGAGGGCGCCGGCTACGCCGGCGGCATCATGTCCGCTGCCGCCGACGGCATCCGGATCGCCGAGTATGTCGCGCTGGCTGACCGCCCCTAAGCCTTCAAATTGTTACCAAAACACCCTGATATAGCGTATAATTACGCCTTATCAGGGTGTTCTTATATATTTTGTAACGTTTTATTCTATTTTTTCGCGCTGTGATATGGTAGACTATCTCTTAACAAGCTTTTTGAAAAGAGTGGTCTGTATGTCAAGAAAAAGCATTGAGCGCAATATTTCCTATGACAGCGTTCGCCAGCTCTACTACGTCAACATGGACTACGGGCTGGATGAGGACGGCAAGCGGGTCCGTGCCTACCACACCTTTCCCACCCTTTCCCAGGCCCGAAAAGCGCTTCGGCAGTTTGAGACGGAGCGGGAGCAGTGCAGGCAGGTCCGCCCTCGTCCCCTGACTCTGGACCAGTGGCTGGAGTACTGGATGGACGAGGTCATCCGCCCCAACCGGGCCGAGACCACGGTGTACGGCTACCTCAAGATCATCGAGAACCACCTCTCCCCGGCTCTGGGAGAGATGCCCATTCAGAAGCTCTCCCCCCAGGACATCCAGAAATACTACACCATGCTCCTGCGGGAGAAGAAGCTCTCCCCCAACACCATCCGCCGGCACCACGACCTGCTCTCGGCCTGCCTGCGCATGGCGGTGAAGCAGGACGTCCTGGCCCGCTGCCCCACGGAGCGGGTGGAGCCCCCCAGGCTCATCCCCTACGAGGCCAAATTCTACGGCCCGGAGGAGCTGCGCCGCCTGTGCGCCCTCTCCGAGGGCACCTGGCTGGAGCTGGTGGTGAAGCTGGCCGGCGGCCTGGGCCTGCGCCGGGAGGAGATCTGCGGCCTGCGGTGGCTCAACGTGGACTTCGCCAACCGTGTGGTCCGCATCAAGGAGGCCCGCACCTCCGCCGGAGCCTCCATCGTGCAGAAGACCACCAAGACCCGCTCCTCCACCCGCACCCTGTACCTCTCCGACGACCTGTATACCCTTCTCCTGCGGGAGCAGCAGCGCCAGCAGCAGGAGTGCGTCCGGGCGGGGCGGGACTGGGACGACAGCGGCATGGTGCTGGTGGACCGGCACGGGGAGCCCTACGCCCCCAACGCGGTGAGCCTGGCCTTCACCCGCTTCATCCGCCGCCACAACATGCCCAAGATCACCCTCCACGGCCTGCGGCACACCTTCGCCACCGTGGCCTCCGCCCAGGGCGCCCCCCTCTTCGACATCGGCAAGGCCCTGGGACACTCCACCCCCTCCACCACCGGCCGGATCTACACCCACCTGCTGGACCAGACCCACGCCCGCATCCTGGACCAGGTGGCGTCGGTGATGAAGTGACTTCACAGTCCGCCGTTTATCGGTTATAATGGTGCCAACAGAAGAGAGGGGGACACCGCCATGCTGGACCTCAACCATATGGAGCAGTATCGGGAGGGCAACCGACTGGAGGCCAAGCTGGCCACCGGCGGCCTGCCCCACAGCATCTGGGAGACCTACTCCGCCTTCGCCAACAGCGCCGGAGGCGTCATCCTGCTGGGGGTGGAGGAGCTGCCCGACCACACCCTGCGGGTGCAGGGGC
>CAUBHZ010000045.1 GCA_958435885.1 uncultured Intestinimonas sp.
CCACCACCGCCTCCGCCGGCGGCTACACCGTCACTGGCGAGGGGGATGCCGAGAACGACGCCCTGGTCCTCCGGCGGGGTGAGGCCAAGAAGGCCAAGACCCACGCCGAGGCCGACGCCATCCGCGATGAGCTGAAGGCCAAGGGCATCGAGGTCACCGACGTGCCCGGCGGCGCCGTGTGGAAGCGGGTCTGAGGCGTCCGACAAAACAGAACAGGAAAAGGCCCTGGCTTCACGAAAGGTGAAGCCAGGGCCTTTTTGCAGCCGGTTCAGCGGATGGTCCAGGTGTAGTCGCCGCTGCCGGGGAGGAGGGAGACGAAGGTCTCCACCGCGCCCCGGGCCTTTTCGGCGGCGTCGGTGAGCAGGCCCTCGTCGATGGCCTTCTGCTCCACCTCCGCCTTCTGGTCCCTGGTGAAGCCGGTGTAGTCCTCGATGGTGATGGGGTTGAAGATGTTGCGGGTCTCGTCGAAGACCTGGAGGCTGTCCTCCGGGATCTCGTGGGAGAGGATCTTGCTCTCCGGCAGGGTGATGGTCACGGCCTTCCGGACCTCGTCCACGTCCACTTCAGCCCCGCTCAGGTCCACGCCGGCCTTGATGACGCCGTCATAGGAGACGAGAAAGCTCTTGGTGGTGAAGGGCACCTTCCAGCCGTAAAAGTCCAGCTGATTTTCAAATTTTCCCATGTTGGTGTAGTGATACTCCACCGATACCAGTTCCTGGACCGACCGGAGCTGCTGGCCCAGCAGATCGCTGGTGATGGTGGGCTGCTGTTCGTGGCCGCTCCAGAGGGTGCCCAGCCAGAAGGCCAGGAGCAGGAGAAGGACGGCTCCGGCCGCCCCAAAGAGCTTGCGCTTCAAGCGAAAAAAGGTGTGGGTCTTGGTCTCTGCCACAGGGTGATTCCCCCTTTCTTCCGCATATCATAGCGGAAAACAGGGAAAAATGCAAGCCCAACGGGAAAGTTGGCAAAAAAGGACGACAGCCGCCCGGGCCAGTGGGCCGGGGCGGCTGCCGCTGTCAGGGGTGGTCCTGCCGCCCCATCAGCCGGGCGGCGTGGCTGCGCAGGTCGGAAAGGGTGTTGATCTGCTTCATCCGCCCGCTGAGCCGGGACTGGATGTCCTCGGGCAGGGCGTGGAGGTAGGCGTCCGCCTCCGGGTCGTGGCGGCATAGGGCGTAGAGATCGGCGTAATCCCGCCGCATGGGGTATCACCTCGCCCTTAGCATCTCCACGCTCCGCCGCATCCAACCCAGGAAGATCATCCCTGCCAGGCCAGCCCCTCCAGGGCGGACCGGGCCAGCAGGGCGGCGTCCACGGCCAGGGCGTCGTCGTCGGTGCGGAATTTGGGGCTGTGCCAACCGGCGTTTTCCCGGTCCGGGAAGCCGGAGCCCAGCCAGTAGAAGAAGTAGGGCACCTCCCGGCCGAACTCGGGAAAATCCTCCGAGCTCATCTCCGGCGCCGTACCCACGATGTTCTCTTCCCCCAGAACGGCGGCCGCCGCCCGGCGGGCCAGGGTGGTCATGGCGGGGGAGTTGGAGAGCAGGGGAGCGGCCTCCTGACAGTCGAAGTCACAGCCGCAGCCGTAGGCGGCGGCGATGTCCCGGGTGAGCTTCTCCACCCGGCCCTGGGCCATCATCCGGGTGTCGTGGGAGAAGGCCCGGATGCTCCCCGTCATGGTGAGAAGGTCGGGGGCGAAGTTCTCCGGCGTGCCGGCGTGGATGGAGCACACGGCGCACACCAGGGGGTCCTCCGGGGCGGTGTTGCGGCTGACCACCGACTGGATGGCCTGGATGATGGCCGCCGCCGGTACGATGACGTCCACGCACTTCTGGGGGGTGCCGCCGTGGCCGGTGACCCCGTGGAGGACGATGGTGAAGTTGGCCTTCTCCGACATGAGAGGACCCTCCTGGACGGCCACCTTTCCGGCGGGGATCTGGGGGCGGTTGTGGACCCCGAAGACGCAAGCCGGTTTGCTGGGCAGCTTTTCCCACAGGCCGTTGGCCAGCATGGCCCGGGCGCCGCCGGTGGTCTCCTCGGCGGGCTGGAAGAGGAAGGCCACGTTTCCGGCCAGCTCCTCACGCATGGCAGAGAGGAGACAGGCGGCGCCGTAGAGCCCGGCGGTGTGGAAGTCGTGGCCGCAGGCGTGCATGACGCCGGGCACCTCCGACACCACCTCCCCCTCCTCCGGCGTCTCCTGGACGATGGCGTCGATGTCGGCCCGGAGGGCTACGGTGGGGCCGGGTTTGCCGCCCCGGAGCAGGGCGGCGCAGCCGGTCTCCATGCCCAGGTCGATGAGCTCCAGACCCAGAGCGGTCAATTTTTCCTTCAGAAGGGCGGTAGTGCGCACCTCCCGCCAGCTCAGTTCGGGATGGCGGTGGAGGTCATCCTTGAGACTCTTGAGCGCGGGCAGAAGGGCCCGGGCCTTGTACAGCAGATCGTCCATGTTAGACCATTTCCTCCATTGTTTGTTATTTTCTTTCTGAGAATTCCGATTTTCCGCCCAGCGGCGGTTGTTTTTGATGGGAAGCTGTATTATAATTTATACATTGTTCACCGAGCGGGCTCTGCGGAGGAGCCCGCCTATAGTATAGACCCAGAGGCTTTGAATCACAAGGAGGAGACGCCGGGATGGCACAGCAGCAGAACGATTTTTCCAAAGGAAGCATACCCAAGACCATCCTGACCTTGGCGGCTCCCATGACACTGGCCCAGCTCATCAACGTCCTCTACAGCGTGGTGGACCGGATGTACCTGGGACGGCTGCCCGGCCACCTGGCCCTCACCGGCCTGGGCCTCACCATGCCCATCATCTCCATCCTCATGGGCTTTGCCAACCTCTGCGGCATGGGCGGCGCCCCCCTCTGTTCCATCTACCGGGGCAGGGGGGAGAATGAGGAGGCCGAGTACGTGATGGGCAACTCCTTCACCCTGCTCCTCCTCCTGGGCGTCCTGGCCACCCTGGTCTGTCTGCTCATCAAGCGACCCATGCTCTACCTCTTCGGCGCCAGCGACGCCACCTTCCCCTACGCCGACGCCTACCTCACCATCTACCTCATGGGCACTCTCTTCGTCATGATCAGCCTGGGCCTCAACCCCTTCATCAACTCCCAGGGCTTTGCCAAGATCGGCATGATGACGGTGGGCCTGGGCGCCGTGGTGAACATCGTGCTGGACCCTGTTTTTATCTTCGTTTTGGACATGGGAGTCCAGGGTGCGGCCCTGGCCACCATTCTGGCCCAGGGGTGCTCCGCGGTGTGGGTGCTCCGCTTCCTCACCGGGAAAAAGGCCATTCTGCGTCTGCGCCTGAGCCGGATGCCCCTGACCCTCCGGCGGGTGAAGAAGATCCTCTCCCTGGGTCTGGCCGGCTTCTTCGTCAACCTCACCAACAGTCTGGTCCAGGTGGTGTGCAACGCCACCCTCCAGACCTGGGGCGGCGACCTCTACGTGGGCGCCATGACCATCGTCAACTCCATCCGGGAAGTGGTGTGTATGCCTCTCACCGGCGTGACCAACGGCGCCCAGCCGGTGCTGGGCTTCAACTACGGCGGCGGTCTGTACCGCCGGGTCCGCCAGGGCATCCGGTTCTCCGCCGCCGTGGTGGTCATCTACTCCATCGCGGCCTGGGCGGTCATCATGGTCTTCCCGGAGCTTCTCATCCGGCTCTTCACCACCGAGGATGAGTTGGTCCGGGTGGGTGTGCCCGCCCTGCGGACCTACTTCGCCCTTTTCATGTTCATGTCTTTGCAGCTGGCGGGGCAGTCCATCTTCACCGCCCTGGGCCGGGCCAAGAACGCCATCTTCTTCTCCCTCCTCCGCAAGGCCTTTATCAACGCCCCGCTCACCCTGCTGCTGCCCTATGTGTTCGGCACCAACGGTGTCTTCATTGCCGAGGCGGCCTCTCAGTTCCTGGGCGGGCTGGCCTGCTTCACCACCATGTACTTTGTGGTCTACCGGCCCATGGGCAGGCTGGAGGCCGCAGAGACAAAGCCCTCGATCTAAGAAAAACCGGCTGTCCACCGCGGTGGACAGCCGGTTTCATTTTGGGTCAGCCGCTTTTCAGCCAGCGGGGCAGGCGGACGGGGTCCATGACCCGGAGCAGGCAGAAAAAAACGCCTGCCGCCAGGAGCAGATCCCCCACGCTGGCAAAGCCACTGAGGAGGGGGAGGGGGCAGTAGAGGATGTCCCCCAAGAACAATAATCGGGTGTTTTCTCCAGCCAGGGTGTACATGGGGATCTCCCCGGCAGCCAGACGGGCCGCCCCCTCGGGGGAGAGATAGGAGACCGCCCAGGCGGCCACTGGCATGCGGAAGCCATTGGCGCAGATGACCAGGGTGTTGCAGCCCCAGCCCAGGCCGCACAGAAGGGCGGTCTTGCGCAGACGGCGGTTTTTCCAGAGAAAGAGGAGGACAAGGGCGTAGGAGAGGGGGACCAGCAGACCGTGAAAGGCGGTCAGGCGGGGGAGAAGGACCTCCTGGATGACAAGGGCGGCCACCGGCAGCCAGAGCCAGGTGAGGTTGGCTCCCTCATATCGGGAGAGCCGGCCGCCGGTGAGATGGCCCACAAAGACGGCACAGAGCACAGCCAGGATCAGCATGGGTCGTGGCCCTCCGGAATGCGGTCGGGTCCCAGCTCGCCGCGCTCCACCATGGCGGCCACCGTCTCCACCACCTTGGGGTGGAACTGCTTGCCCGACTCGGCCCGCAGAATGGCGGCGGCGGCCTGGGGGGAGCGTCCGTCCCGGTAGGGCCGGTCGCTGGTGATGGCGTCGAAGGCGTCGGCCACGCCCAGAATGTAGGTGTCCAGGGAGATCTCATCCCCCTTGGTGCCGTCGGGATAGCCTCTGCCGTCATAGAACTCATGGTGGTGGAGGATGAGGGGCAGCAGCTCCTGGTAGCTGTCCAGGTTCCGCAGGATGTCCACGCCGGTCTGGGGGTGGCGCTGGATGACGGCGCGTTCCTCCGGAGTGAGGGCAGCCGGCTTTTGAAGGATGGAGTCGGGGACGCCGATCTTGCCGATGTCGTGGAAGACGGCGGCGTCGGAGAGCCGGCGGATGCGGCGCTCGGGCAGCCCCATGGCGGTGGCGATTTGGACGGTATAGGCGGCCACCCGGCTGGAGTGGCCCTGCGTGTAGGTGTCCTTGGCCTCCAGTGCGGCGGCGAAGGCCTGGATGATGCTGTACTGCTGGCGCTGGCCGTCCAGGTAGAGCTTGAAGGAATACCGGGCCAGCAGCAGGGGGAGCATAAAGAGCAGCGCCAGCCATGCGCCGTTGTTCATGAGCAGCAGCAGGGCCAGAAAATAGCCGATGGGAGCGGAGAGGGCGATGCTGGGTGCCAGTCCCAGAAACATCTGAAAGAAAATGGGGAATGGCTTTATGTTCTGAGACAGCATGAAGTAGAGCATGATGACGATGATATTGGCCACCATGGAGGCGACAATGAAGGCGATGGCGGGAGGCAGGATATCGGGCAACGCGATGTCGCCGGCCTGCAGTCCGAACAGCCGGGCCAACAGACCGCCCAGCTGATAGGAGATGCTGTGGTTGCCCATATTGAACAGGGTCTTGATGGGGGCGGTGTTGAAGAGATGGGAGTGGCTCTTGCCATCATGGGAGGGGATCACGACCAGAGGATAGGTGATCAGATTGACCACGATGGCGGTATCTGTCCCCATGACCAGCACCGAGGCCAGAACGCTGATGAAGGAGATATCCACCGTGCAGTCGTCACGGACGTAGAGGGGCAGGCAGCAGCAAAGCCAGCACAGCAGAGCCAGCACTGCGAAGGTGCCGATCTGGTGTGCCGTCCAGGGCTGGTCCGGAGAAAAGAATAAGCGCCAGAAGGAATGAAGGCTGAATACCATTCCAAGGGCGCTGATGAAGACCATATACCAAGTTGTGAGGGACCGTTTCATAACCGTCTGCATGGCTGCCTCCAAAGAGGGAGTTTGCCATGGGCGGCCAGTCGCTGCTGGCCGCCCAACGGCAAGTTCGGTTCAGCGGATGTTGAAATAAGCGCCGCCGGCCAGGATCAGGGAAACCAGAGAGGTCAGAGCCATCATGAGTTTCGCCTTATTCATCGAATACAGCCTCCTGTTGACAGTACTCTGTCAATCGCTATAGACAGGCTATATCCGCTTCGCTAACAAAAAGAAGGCTCAGGAGGAATGAATGCCGCCGTCCTCCCGTCGGGGAAGGGTGGGGAGGCGCCGGTTGACGGCGTCCAGCGTGGCCAGAGCCGCCGAGAAATTGGGGTCTTCGCCCTCGTAGCAGGCGCCCAGCAGGGCCTCGGTCTTGCCGCCGTTTTTCAGCAGCAGTCCCACCAGCATGGCCTGGTGCTCACCCAGGGCGGTGGAGCGGATCTCATCCAGAGAGAAGGAGCAGCTGGGGGCCAGGACTTGGTTGAGGGCATCCACGGTGGCCAGGGCGATGGAGCGGAACCGGCCGGTGGTGGACAGGTCGCACTGGGAGCTGCCCTGGTAGATCCTGTCCTCCAGGTTGAGATAGACGGAGGCGGAGGCGCCGGAGCGGCCGGTGGAGAGCTCCAGCCGGTCACAGACCAGACGGCCCCGATGGGCGATGGGGCCGGGCACCTGGGCCACACTGACCACCCGGTGGTCCAGCTCCACCTGGAACCGGGCCAGCAGGGCGGACTGGATGTCCCGGACGATCTGCTTGGGGCTGCGGGACTGGTCGGAGAGGATGTGGACTTCCCGGATAACGCCGTTTTCCACATTGAATTCTGCGCCCAGAATGCCCGGCAGCTGTGTGACCAGGTCCTTCCAGGCCGCAGGGCCGGATGACGGATGGGACTGTGAGGTCATGGGGTCGCCTCCAATCGAAGGATCGTCTGACCGGTGTACAAAGCCGCCAGCCGGAACAGGGGAAATCATATGCACATATTATACAGGATTCGACCGCAGGGTGCAATAGATTTGTATCCAACCGGACAGGATTTGTGAGAGGAAAATCTTTCCTCCATGCGCATAGGTATAGAGGAGAGGAAGGGGGAGGGGAGATATGGAGCGGCGGTATCCCCTGGAGGGAGGCGGCAGCCTGACCGTGCGGGCGGACGGGCTCCGGGCGGTGCTGGAGGCGGAGCGGCCGCCGGACGGCCGGGGGCTTTACAAGGCCTATCTCCGGGGACCCTCCGGCCGGGCGCTGCTGGGCACCCTGGCCCCGGAGGGAGGACGGCTCCGGATCAGGCGCACCCTGTCCCTGGACGCCCTGGAGCGGCAGGGAGCCTGGCCGCCGGCGGGAGGCGAGCTGGAGCTGGCCTTCGCCTTCGGGAGGGAGAAGGCACCCGATGGGTGGCAGTGGAGAGACCCGGAGAGCCTGACCTTCGGGGAGGAGGACCTCCGGGCCATGGCGGTCCGGCAGGGACGGGCCCTCTTCCAGCCCGCGGACGGAGGGTTCCGGCTGGCCTACCCCTTCTCCTGCGCCCGCCCCTTTCCGCTGCCCGGGCTCTTCTGCCTGGCGGAACCGGCAGTGCTGGAGGGGGAACGCCACCTGTGCTTCCGCTTTGACCGGAAGGGCTGGCCGGTGGTGCCCCGCCGCAGCGCCGGAGTTTGTTGACCGCCCGGCGGCGCTGTGATACACTGTAAAAGAATACCGCTCCGAAGGGGACAGGGACCTGCCGCCCTCCGGAGCCGGGCGGCGGGGGCCGGACAGGCCGCCCTGCCCATCCTGACAGATACGGAGAAGAGATACATGACCGATTATTTCCACCTGCACGCAGACCCCGACGAGATCCGGGCCGTCAGCAGCCTGGGCCTTGCCCACCTGGGGGACGGCGTCTTTGAGCTGATGGTGCGCTCCTGGCTGGTGCTCCACGGGAAGGCCACCTCCCGGGGGCTCCACAAGGCCACCGTCCACTTCGTGGCTGCCCCCGCCCAGGCCGCCATGGCCAGGAAGCTGGAGGGCGTCCTCACCGAGGAGGAGCAGGACGTCTTCCGCCGGGGCCGGAACACCAGCCCCCACACCATCCCCAAGGCGGCCAGCCGGGAGGAGTACCAGACGGCCACCGCCCTGGAGGCCCTCTTCGGCTACCTCTATCTCCAGGGGCGGACCGACCGGCTCAACGAGCTGTTTACCCTGATGATGGAGGAGTGACGCGGCATGGCATTGGACGCGATCTGCCTGACGGCAGTGCTGGAGGAGCTGAGAGGGACCCTGGAGGGGGGACGGATCGATAAGGTCTATCAGCCCAGCCGGGACGAGATCGTCCTGGCCGTCCGTGGGGCAGGAGCCAACGTAAAGCTCCTCCTCTCCGCCAGCCCCAACGGACCCCGGCTGCACCTGACCAAGGAGGTCCGGGAGAACCCGGCCCAGCCCCCCATGTTCTGCATGCTCCTGCGCAAGCACCTCACCGGCGCCCGGTTCCTCCGTCTGGAGCAGCCGGAGCTGGAGCGCATCGTGCTGCTGCGGCTGGAGTCCACCGACGAGCTGGGGGACAAGGTGGGCCGCACTCTGGTGCTGGAGGCCATGGGCCGCCGGGCCAACCTCATCCTGCTGGACGGCGAGGACCGGATCATCGACTGTGTCCGCCGGGTGGAGGGGGATGTGGCCACCGGCCAGCGGGGCATCATGCCCGGCCTTCTCTACCGCCTCCCCGACCCCAGGCCGGGGCTGCCCCCCCTGCTGGAGCGGGAGCTGGACTTCCGCTCCAACGGTGTGAGCCGGGGTGAGCGCCTGGAGGAGAAGCTGGAGCGCCTCAAGGAGACGGTGGGGCCTGAGGGCTTCGTTCCCTACGGCCTGGTGCGGGAGGACAAGCTGGTGGATTTCACCTTCCTCCCCATCCTCCAGTACGGGCCGGGCACCGAGCTGCGGCGCTATGAGAGCTTTTCCAAGCTGATGGACGACTTCTATGCCAGCCGGGCCACGGCGGAGAAGGTGGGCCAGCGGGGTGCCGATCTCCAGAAGGCGGTGACCCGGGTCCGGGACCGGGTGGCCCGGCGCGTGGCCCAGCAGGAGCTGGAGCGGGAGGCCACCAAGGACCGGGAGCGGAAGCGGGAGCTGGGGGACATCCTTACCTCCAACCTCTACGCCCTCCGCAAGGGCATGGGGACGGTGCGCCTCACCGACTACTACGACCCCGAGGGCCGGGAGGTGGACATCCCCCTGGACCCCCTCCTCACCCCCCAGCAGAACGCCGCCAAGTATTATAAGGAGTACAACAAGGCAAAAACAGCGGAAAGCATTTTAACTTTACAGCTAGAGAAAGGCCGGCGGGACCTGGACTACCTGAACAGCGTGCTGGAGGCCATCGCTCTGGCGGAGGGAGAGCGGGACCTCCAGGAGATCCGCCAGGAGCTCACCGACACCGGATATCTCCGCCGCCCCTCCAAAGCCAGAGACCGGGGCAAGCGGGTGGCCTCGAAGCCCATGGAGTTCCGCTCCTCCTCCGGCCTGCGTATCTCCGTGGGCAAAAACAACACCCAGAA